>NZ_JBFHFD010000080.1:0-19242 GCF_041583735.1 Novipirellula sp. | reverse complement strand
GCATCGTCCGTTGAGAGGCGATGCTTTAAGAGGTAACGCGGTGTGCCGGTCAAACCATCCACCATGATCGCCTCCTTGGGCGAACAAGAGACCTAGTGCGATTTGTCTGCCGAAGGGGATCTTCGATGCGAACAAACTGCGAAATGCGAGAAGCACGCCAGTGACCGCAGGTAGCGGTGGTTACTTGTCTTGTCACCCAGGGGCTTATTTCGCGCAGGCCAACACTGCAACATACCACGATTAGGAATCAACGCAATCGTAAAGTCTTGTACAGGCGATATCGATGGACGTGATTTACGCGGAACTGACGCCGGTTTGCACGTCGTTGGAGTTCAGTTCTTGGTCGTTTTGATTCGCGTTGTTCGCCCAGACGTTGATTCCGGTGCATTCCGCTTCGCCTCGGATCGTAGCGAAAGCGACATCCGCCGCGTCACGGCCGGTTCCAATTCGCACGAAACCGCCCACCGGTGCCAGTCGCGTCGCATCAAATAAGAACCAGCGTCCATCTAAATACGCTTCGAAAAAGCCATGGAAATCCTGGGGTTGTAGATTGACGGCGTAACCTGATACATACCGAGCCGGAATTCCCATGGCTCGGCAAAGGCTGATGGCGACGTGAGCGTAGTCGCGGCAGACTCCGGTTCGCTGAATTAACACGTCACACGCGGTTGTCGTTGGACCGGTGCTGCCGGGCGAGTAATGCAGTTGCTCGTAGGTCCAGTTGCAGATTGCCGTGACGCGAGAATACCCCGGCAGCAACTGGCCGAACTCTTCAAACGCAAACCGATACAACTTGTCGGATTCGCAGTACCGGCTGGGGTTGAGATACGAGAGGACGTCGGCCGATAAATGCTCGTAACTCGTCTCACCCACATTGGTCGAGTCCACGATATCCGCGTGCAGCTCGACTGTGGCGTTATAGTTAATCGTCAGTTCGCCTAGCGGAGCGTTGATTCGAACGATTCGATTGCCAAGTGGCCCAACGTCACATTCTTCGGCAGGTTGAAAAGGGAAGACTTCCAATGTCTCGGACGTGACGGTTTGGTGGTTGTTCCGAGTAACTGACAGATTGAGTAGATAGATTGCCGGTGATCGGACAATATAGTTCAGCTGGCAGCCAACGTTGATGATGGACATAACTGGGGATCGCGTGGTAAAGGATGCTGTGTCGCTTGCATTGTAGGCTAATCGCGGCAAATGATGCAGGAAATGTTTTTGTAAGGGGTTTCCCAACGTTTTAGTTCGCAAACCACGTCGGAAAGTTGCCGAGGCAGTGCGATTGGGCTACTCCGAACGCTGGCCCGAATAAACTTTGATTGGCCGATGGGGACCAAGCGAGAATAATTTTTGCAACGGCTCACTGAAGTGAATCAAGTCGGCACTCGTGTCTGCGATATCAAGTCCGCCGATTTCGCGACCGCTGCGGACGTCCCAAAATCGAATTGTGCCTGCTTGGCTGGAACTGATCAGTGTTCGATCGTCGTTGATAAACGATAATCCGTAAACGGTATTCCGATGTGCAGTGAGCAAGCCGATAGGCTCTGCGTCAAAGGCATTCAACAGCTCGATCGTTCCATCTTGATGACCGACGGCGATGGTTTGACCGTTCGCCGCGTAGCTCGCACTGGTCAAAGGACTGAAACGCTTGAGATAAACGGTTTTCGGTTGAAGCGTTTTTAAATTGTAGAACAGCAACGCGTCCTGAGTGACCACGAGCATCACCGATTCGTCTGGCGAGGAAATGATGTCTCGAGCACTTGAGTTGGGCAACGTGATCTCATCAATCATCTCCCAGTTCGTAGTGTCGTACTGGCGGAAACGGTCGTTGTAAAGCGCGAGCAACCGCTGCCCTCTGTCGATGAATCGTAGCCCTCTGCAATCCTTACCGCGAGACTGAGTGTCAATTCGATGCAATTCGCGTCCATCGGTTGCCGATACAATGACCAGCTGATCGGGCGCTGCTGCAACGATCATCGTTCCATCCGGTGTCACCGCGAGTTCGTATTGATTGTCGGTAGCGACGCGGGCGATCTGTTCGTGTTCGAGGGTCGACAAGTCGAAACGCTCGATGCCTCCATGGTCGCCTCGTAAAAAAAGGCGGTCGCAGTCGGTCGGTCGTCGCGTGATCGCACGCGTGGAGACGCCAAACGTGGGGTGCTGGAACTTGGACTCTTGCAGCGACCAAGCCTGCAACATTCCATTTTCTCGGCTGGCAAGAATCCGATCGTTCTCAAAAAAAACAAGGCTGGTGATCTTGTGACCATCGGTGGTGATGATGCGAGTCGGTGGCAGGTCGCTGTTTTTTTCGCCATTTTCAATCTGCCAAACATAAATCAACCCATTATCGCAACCTGCCGCGACACGGTTGCCATCGTGATTGATTGCGACGCAACGAATGCGGCCGTGGATCCCCTCTCGGCTAGATACCCGCTGGGAATCGTCCCATCGCGTGAGGGTCCAATTTGCCGAGTCTGCAGCGATCATGCGTTTTCCATCACCAGACAATGCGAACGTCAAAGGACTAAAATTGAACTCCCAGATTCTTGCGAGCTCTAGATCGGGCACGGCCCATGACCGCAGCGAGTGCCAATGATCGCCGTCAATTTGCTCGCGGAAGATCCCAACAAGTTGTTTGCTGTCGGGCGAAAAACAGAGCGATTCATTTCGTGATCCGGTCGTCAAACGAGCGTGCAGTTGACCTTGGGCGTCGTGCAGCAAGACCTGGTGGTATCGTCCCGCGGTGGCGATCCATTTTCCATCGGGCGAAAATGCCGCTGATTCCACTGAATACTCGTGGCCTTGCAGTTGCGCCGCAACATCGCCCGTGCTAGCAAGCCGTAGTGTGACCGGATTCAATCCGGTCGGAACGTTGCTGCCGGTGACCCATTTTGATCCGTCGGCAGAAATCGCGATCGCATCGAGGCTTCCCCCGATGCTCCATTGGTGAACCTCGCGATCTAAAAGGATGTCCCAGTGGCGAACCCAACCGTCCCCGCCCACCGAGTACAGGTCGCTGCCGGTTGGATTTAATGCGACTTCGTTGGCGGGTCCGTCATGTTTTCCCAGTGTCAACACTTCGGGCGGACGTGATAGGTTTTTAAGTAGCCACCATTCGAAACCCCGTTGATCAAAGGCGTCCGAGACCCGAGTCGTCGGCCCAGGAACCTGGCGAGCAAGCAATCGGTGGACCGCCCGAATGTCCTGCTGCGCGTAAGCTCGGTAGGCCGACGCCATGTCAGCAACGTAGAGGTGACGGCGTAATTCGGATTGACTTCGATACAGGTGCGAGTTGGTGGTGGCGAGCTGGTTGTTGGTGTGCTCGAGCGTCGCGGTGCTGGCGGCCAACTGTGTGTTCAGTCTTGACAATCGCCAACTTGCAAGCGACTGGGTCAAGATCACCGCCAAGACGACTGACGCGAATCCAAGAGCGGATGCAATCGAGGTCTTTGGATTTCGCACCAACCAGCGTGCTGCCTGGTCTGCAAGCCCAGGACGACGCGCGTGTATGGGCATACCCGATGAGAACCTTCGCAGATCGTTGGCCATCTCAGCAGCCGAAGCGTAACGGTCCGCCGGCGATTGTGACATCGATTGCATGATGATCGCTTCCAACGAAGCGGGGACACTCGAGCAAACTTTCGAGGGTGGTTGCAGCCGGCCACTGACGATCTCGAGCAGAACGTGAAAGCGGCCGCCCTGGTGCGGTCGTTTCAGAGTTACCCATTCGTAAAGCGTTGCGCCCAGAGAATAGATGTCGGTGCGATGGTCAATTCGATTGGCACTACCCGAGGCCTGTTCGGGGCTCATGTAATGGGGAGTCCCGATAATCTGACCGGTGCGGGTCAACACGGTCTGTGCTTCGTTGGCCGAGGCCAGCCCGAAATCAGTCAACCACACCTTGCGATCCGAATCGATCAGTAGGTTCGAAGGTTTTAGATCTCGATGGACAACACCCCGACGGTGGGCATGATCCAGGGCGTCGGCGATGTTCGCGATCGCCGATGCGATTTCGGTCATCGTCCAGTTTGGACGCCTTGCAGTGGCGTCAGAGACGGCATTCGCAATTACATCGTCTGTAATCGCTTCGTCCATCATTGCGTCGACGGCGTTGGCGGATTCGTCAAATTGATTTGCGTGTTTTGTCGCGCCGCTGATTTGTTGTGCAACCGTTTCCCCCGGGATCATCTGCATTGCTAGGAACGAGGTCCCTTCGTGCGTTCCAAAATCGCGGAGTGGAACGACGTGCGGGTGGTTCAGTGACCGAATCGTTTCTGCCTCGCGGCGAAAACGCTTTCGCATCCCCGAGTCATTGGCGGCCGCTGCATGAAGCACCTTTAGTGCCACCGGTTCGGAGCGGTCAGACGCGATCGCTTCATAGACGATCGACATACCACCGCTGCCAAGCGTGCGAATTATCCGATAGCGGCCTAACCGACGGGGAACATCGGTTGGCTCGTTGATGTCTCGTGGCGTATCATCGGAAAAGGAGGTTTCATCGGGAACGCTCTTGAGCGGATGGGGGCCGTTACCTTGAAAGTATTGTGAGACAAATCGCAAGAACGGCTCACGCAACTCAGGGTGATTCGCAATGAACCGCTCTGGAGGAACTTTGCGGCCTTGTTCCAATTCGTCCATGTAGGCCGCGATCAGGTCGTCGAGTTCCTTAGTATCGAACTTCTTCATCCACTCAGCCTCAACAAATTCGTTTGCTGCGTTGACTCGCCTGGTTGGTGAGGGCGGCCGGAAGTATCCGAGGTGATACGAGGCTTGAGGATCGAATTAGGAGATCAAGTCCGGAATGCAGGCGAGGTTTCAAATACTGCCGGCGAAGTAGCCGTAGAACAACGTAAATCATGAAGCGAACGGTGTGCAAAGCTGGGGGGGAACGTGTTGTTTTAGGAGAACTTTGGTAGGGGCAAATCGAATTCGTGGATTGACGGGAACGCGACAACGTCTCGGAAAATTTGCAGGCCAAGGGGGGGGACTGTGGAAACAAAGGGAAATAAATATACATGCTGCCAAAAGGTGGCAATGGTTGTTGGCTGATCATAACAGCGCGGCCTTTTCCACGCAAAGAATCGAAGGACAACATGGCATCAGCAATTTGTGGCGTTTCTGGGGTAGATGACCCGTCGATAAAAACTGGTTGGTGCCAGGCATAAAAACTGGTTGGTGCCAGGCATAAAAACTGGTTGGTGCCAGGCATCGAAATTTGACACGATTTTGAATTTCGTTCTAATACAGTTATCTGAATCATCCCTCGAACACGCGGAGGTGCCCTGATGCCAAGGCCGCCCCGAGCTGAACAGTTCAGCCCTGATGAAGTTTGTATCGTCCACGTGACACAGCGGTGCGTCCGCCGCGCTTTTCTGGCAGGTATCGATTTTGTTACCGGTAAGGACTTTTCTTACCGTCGAGAGTGGATCCGAAGACGATTGGAATCGCTTGCATCTGTCTATTCTGTTGACGTACTCACTTATTCGATCATGAGTAGTCACGTACACGTGATTCTCCGCAACCGGCCTGATGTGTTGGCGAAATGGTCCGACATTGAAGTGGCCCGGCGTTGGCTGAAAGTCTTTCCAGGGCATCGTCTCGAGGAACATCTTGCCGAACCGACCGAAAATGACGTCCAAACGCTCGTCCGTGACACGCAGCGGCTAAAGACGATCCGGCAGCGACTAGCGGACATTTCCTGGTTCATGCGAGCATTGTCAGAGCCGATTGCACGCCGCGCCAACAAGGCCGATGAATGCACCGGCCATTTCTGGGAGGGTCGTTTTAAAGCACAGCGAATTGTTGACGAAACCGGTCTGTTGGCCTGCAGTATGTACGTCGACCTGAATCCGGTGCGGGCGGCAATGGCGGATTCCCCGGACCATTCACCGCATACGTCGGCCTATGACCGCATCGAAGCGGGGAAAGGTAAACAAATAAATTCGGCTGCATTCGATTTGAAGCCGATTCCGAGCGAACAAGTCGCAGAGTCGATTCGCGAAACTCCGGTCGAGACGCTTCGTCAGAAACAGCGTGGCAAGCGTAAGGATCCGACCAGACGCAAGGTACGTCGAGATGGTTGGCTTGCTCCGCTGCCGCTCGACCCCAGCACGCTTGCGAGCGAACCTCAAGTGCACACCGATGGTTTTCGCAGTAGCGACCGTGGCTTTTTGAGTTTGTCGCTTAACGAGTATCTGCGACTGCTCCGCTGGACTGCGAAACACGCAAACGACGCAGCGAAATTGCCCGCAGGTGTTACGCAAACACTAGCAGCACTTGGAATCGAGCCGTCGATGTGGCGAGACTTGGTGTGGCACTGGGAAAATTATTTTGGCCAATCAACGTGTGTCGGACGCAGCGAATCGATGCAAGCGGATGCCGAGCGGACGGGGCACCACTGGCACCGCGGCCAATCCAACGCATCAGCTTGTTTCGTTTAGGCCGTTGGATGTCGTCGTAGCCAAGCTGCATTGATTGCATTGATATTGATGCAGCCTCATGAAGGGCCGTCAACCTATCAAGGCGACCGTTCTGTCAAAGCCGAGTGTTTTGAAGCATATTCGCTAAGCATTGCAGCGAAAATCATTGATTGAGTACCAGATTTTCTTACTTGTAGG
The DNA here is from genome assembly GCF_041583735.1 of Novipirellula sp. NCBI lineage: Bacteria > Pseudomonadati > Planctomycetota > Planctomycetia > Pirellulales > Pirellulaceae > Novipirellula > Novipirellula sp. The sequence continues at coordinate 12,628 of NZ_JBFHFD010000080.1, read as the reverse complement.
CTGTCGCACAAAAAAGACGAGCACGCCAACAGATTGGTGCCAGGCATTAATTAAAAAAACTGGTGCCTGGCACCGAGTTAAAGACAGGTTGATGCCTGGCACCGAATTGGGAAAGTTCTCATTGTGATCGCCTACATTAGCCACTTCAGCCAGGATCGCCCCATCGCAATCACTCCGTTGGTGTTTGTCCGGCCCCTATGTGCGGCCGAGGAGTTCCGTGTCTTCGTATCTTGCCAATCCCGAACGTGCGAGGTGGGTTGAAAGTATGGTTACCCCCGAACTGCGGGCAAAGATTCACAGTCTAGATGATACCGACGCAATGGCGGCCTGGGCTAAGGAACGTACCTCGTACTTCACTACCGATTCCGACAGCAAACGGGAAGTGGACAAAGATTTGGAAACGATCAACATGGGGTTTGATGATCCAAAATTCTTGCCGTCGATGATCGAGCATTTGGCGTCCATCGAGCGGAATCAAAAGGCAAGAGCCAAGCGACTGCTTTCCCGCTATGATCCCTAGGGGCCGAAATCAGAAGACGCGAACACCTGGCAATCATGGTACGATCAGAACGAGCCTTACCCGTTTGCCACCGACTATGGCCATTATCGTTGGTACATCCACCCACTGGCGAAGCAGCGTGGTATCGCCAGCGGGCAATTGCGAGGACCGGCACACATGGAGCGATGATTCCCCCCACGCAATCTGCATCAAAAAAAAGGTTGCGTCAACAAGGACTCGTTCGGCGAGATCGCGGTCATAATCGCCACGATGACGGAGGTCGGTCACTGCATTGGGACAAAAATATGCAAGAATTCGCCACAATTGACATCCGGTAGATCTCTCAACGATTGGTGATTGTCTCTGCCAAGTCATCTGTGCCAAAAACAATTTGCCGCAATGGTCGATAAAATCCTCGCGACCATTTCATCCGCTCGATTAAACGGATGGTGTTGCCATACACATGCAGGGGGCGGCCTGGACGTTGATGGATCGGCATCGCCTTGATCTCGGCGCGATAGGATCCCGTTGGCAGGATGACCGGGCTCCATCCGGTGGGTGATCCCGCGTCGCTCGGCGTGGGCAAAAAGAAGACAACTAGCAGGATTGCGAACCGTCTTGTCCGGCTCATTAGTCTTTTCAGGCTCATCGGTGTATAAAGATCAGTGCGGAATTACGAGACAAAGGCGAGTCATTAGGAGGATCGGTCCTCAGCCGATTCGATAACAAATCCTCCGAGCAAATCGCATGCCAGCAAAAGCTCGTCGCGGCGAGCAGCCCGTATACTGCATCGACAAAGTTGTCGCTGAGGCGAGGCTAGGCCAAGCAAAAGTGGCGAGGGCGTCTCATCAGTCAAAATCAGCAAGACAAAATCAATTAGGGATGTCGTTTCGGCGTCACCACCGCGACCGTGATATCGTCGGCGTCATCAGTGTTAAGAAGTGGCGGCAGTACGCCCGTCGTTATAGCGGCTACACCTGAGCGTCTGCCTTCATAGCATGATCACCCCACCATGTGGTTGCATGACGCTGTGTCCCGCGGTCGGCGCATTCGCAATGATCCAGTTCGTCACTCAGACAATTTGCACTACGGATTCGTTGCTCCACATCTCATGTCAAACAACGAATAATCACCGACTCACGATCAGGCTGGATGCCATCACAATAGGCTGTTGGGAGATCAGGTTCTTGATTGACTGGAGTCATCATGATCTCGAGAGGAGAGCCCCCGGTAAACGGTGGTCAACCCCTTAGCAAGAAGTAGGCGACCGCCCCGACCGATTAGTTGTCGCTGCGTGCGTCGACGTTACAAGGAGGGCGATCTGTTCGGGCGATATGAAAGCGAGATTTCCCGCGACCATGTTTGACTCGATCGAATGTTGCGGATTAAACGGCGGCGAAGAATATGTCGATCGTCTTCCCATACATCTTTTCAGGAACAGATTCGGATCGATGGGCGAAGAGGGACCAGCGAAGATCGTTTCAGGCGGCGGACGCGTCGTCGGCGAATCCAACACCGTTTCCGCGAAGTGATGATCCCGCAGCGATAACATTTTGGTAAGAATGTCGGGGGTGTCGCCGCTTTACTGCTGTGCAAAAGCAAGACGATCTGTGTTGGGAAGTTTGATTGCTTCGCTGAACACTTACTTGACACGAGTGTATTGAGTTGGCGTCATGTGGCCCTCTCATCGGACAATTCACTTCACAGCCAAGGCTCGCAACATCGTCCAATCGGATTCACGGTGGCGGTTCAAAACGCCGATTGCCTCGGCGACTTTCTCCATGGTCAAACCACCGTAGAACTGCAATCCGACAATCTGAGCTTGGCGAGGATCGAGTGCGGCTAGCTTCGTCAGCGTCTTTCGACCGCAAGCCTATTCTCGTCCTTGCGATTGCTGAGGCACTCATATCTTTTGGACTGGAAGGTTGCTGAGATTTTTGTGCAATGCGATTCTCTAGTCCGCGAAGGTCAAAAGTGAAACGAAACCTTTCGAGGTGGCGTTCTGCCACAAACTCGAGTTTCATGTTCTTGGTTCCTTCGTCCAGCTTGGTGAACACGACGCCGGCGCGCTGATTACCCGTTTAAATGGAGGCGTAGCCGACCGTGAAGCAGGGTTTGAGTTTTGAAAACAATTTTTTTGATAAGAAAATCAACTTTACGTCTGCATCAGAAGCGTTGAGGTTGCGGCAAAAAATTTCCTGCGATTCGCGTTCGGCAATCCCAATACCATCACGACGAGGGTGCGAGTGCACGCCAACCCGAATCAACCAATTGGTGCGAGAAATAGAAGCAAGGAATCGCTAACAAGATCATTCTGCTGATCCCGATACTCAGAAACGAACATCCAATCGCCAAGATGCAAAGCGATGGTGCGATCGCGAGTCGCTGCGTCATGCTTTGCACGACGGTCGGCGATGTATTGGGATTGATAAGTCGATGTTGCTTGGACGCATACAACCAGATGCCAAGCAACGTTACTCCACACATGAATAACGAGAAACTGTAAAACACCATTGCGAACTCGTCATGCCGATACGCAGCTTGTAGCCCCGTTGGAAACGGTAGGAACGTCAAGCAAAGCAGGAACAAACCATTTAGAACGATCAGCGGACGCGTCGCATGCGTTAGATAGTGAAAGATCACATAATGGCTTAGCCAAAAAGTTCCGATCAGCACGAAACTAACCACATACCCCATGGCCGGATGCAGCGATTCACGCAGGTAATTGCCTAGTTCGCTTGTGTTCACCGTGTGCGACGAAGGGACTTCCAAACCAAGGACAAGGAGGGTGATTGCGATAGCGATAACACCATCGCTGAATCCGGCTAAGCGATCGAGTTTGAATCCGCTGCCGCGGTCGCTACGAGACGTGGTGGACATGTTGGCCGCTCGATTTCAGTGGACTGCCAAAATAGATGCGAAAAGTTGAGTTGCATGGCGGACCGCGTGGGGCGATCCCCAGACATGCGACTCGTATTCGTCCTGGGGGGTGCTTGGTGAACCGTTGTACGACGCGTCGGTTGGAACGGCGATGTTGCCCATCAGGGTTCCGCCGCCCCGCATACTCGGAATGAAGTGCGGGACGAAAATCTCGCAAACAAAGTACCTCGCAAACTAGTGGTACCATTGCAATTAGTTAGCCGCTCGTGCTTGCCCCATCACGGGAGTCTTCGCGGGTGCTGCGACGCCATAGATACAAACAATGCCGTCACCACCGCCCCATGTTGATGTTTGGCGTGCTGGATCGGCTTCGCCTGCTGGGGCCACGTTGTTCCAGTTGTTAGCGACCCAAGCGTTCCCTGCAGGATCGATTGATACGTCGGTAACCATCTGGATGCTGCCGCTTTGGAAGACGTGGATAGCGTCACCGGTTTTCGTGCCGTCGGGATGCCCCTTGGTGTCATCACCCGCCATCAGTACCACGCCGCGGCCCCAAAAGTTACCAATCCAAACGTCGTCATTGCCGTCGATCGAGACACCCCAGGGGACGTTGACCGCACCGCCTCCGGTGAAGCCCATCGGTGCAGGATGGGTCCCGTCGGGACGTATCATATTCGCGACGCCGGTGGTCTTGCCGCCGCTGAGTTTTGGCGCCATATACTCCAGCACCATTTGAAACTGCTTCATGATCGAAGTGCCCTTTGGAATCTGTGGTGGGGGAAAGTCCAACGACATGTTGCTGACAACCCACAAGTTGCCTTTCGAGTCCAGGTTCACGCCGCGAACACCGATTCCGGCCCGAAAGGACTCTGACTTGGACGGATTGTCGGAAGCGAATCGCACGACCGTATCGGATTGCGAGTTACTGACCCAAACGCGATTCTGTGCATCGATCGCGATGCCGAACGGGGATTTCAGACCATCGACGGTGACGACTCGTCCGTCCTTCACACTTCCGCCGGGAAAATGCAGTAGTTGATCCTTCGTACCGTCGGCGATCCAGACATCGCCATTGCCAGCGACACCGACTCCCATCAGGTTCCCAGTCTTGCCCGCCATCGGGAAATCGGACTCGCTTGCAACTGGTTTTCCGTCGAAGTCCATCACCCCGATTGAACCGTTGAAACTAGTGACCCAAACCTTATCGAGTGTTACTCCGGTGCCCCAGCCGATTCCGTCGACGCCCATTCCAGTAAAGCCGACGATTGGTGGTGAGAGGGAAGTGCCGTCGGGAGCCAATTTGACGGTGCCACCACCAATGTTCCTGATCACGCCGGATTGAGACCCCGCCATCCAATTCTGGCCACTCCATAGATTGCCGTTGGCATCAAAGCAAATTTTTCCGGCGCTGTAGATGCCTCCACCTGCGAATTTCAGCATCATTGCAAAGTCGGGTGGGCTGTAGGCGAGATAGGGCACAAACGGAGCACTGCGTCGCGAGCCGTCCTTGGGTTGTGGGTACGCTTTGTCGAAGAGATCGTATAGCGGTTTTGGATTTGCCCACGGGGTGCGCGCAATGCCTGCTAACGCGCCGAGCGTGTCTTTCGGAGTCGAACCATCCGTCGGGGTCGCGGCCTTGAGGAACGCTTCACGCCACTCATCGTCCGCGATCGTTCCGAAGGCGGTGATCATCGCACCCAAGGTGTTGAGCCGCGCGAGTGTCGTGTTCTCGGTGCTATTGATTGGATCGAGTAAAACCTCGCCCCACTTGCCGGTTGTCGGATCAACCAGATTTGGTGCATTTCCAGCGGCAATCCGAAGTCCCAGTGCGTTACCTGACATCGACTCGCCATCGATGAAGCGCGCCGCAGTGAACGCTGACGCCACGGTAGTCAGTTCGTTGACAACCACTTGATCCGGAACCGCTTGTCCCAGGATCGAAAGCAACGCGATCGATCTCGTCTTATCATGAACGACTAGATAAGCCACTGCATCATCAGGAATATCCACATCAAAGATTCTGAAGGAGCCTTCGGGGGTGGTCGCGACGGTGACGATCCGTTGAGCCGGCTCAGGGCCTTTGGTGGCGTACAGGATCACTTTTGCCCCCTCAATCGGCTCGCCGCCAAGTTCCACTCGACCGTCCAAATTTTCGATTGTCTTGGCCAATGCAGTCGAATGCGCTGCCGTGAAGAATAACGCCAACCATGCGGCTACCATCAACGTGGCCGCACAACATCGATAGAGCCGTTTCATTGCAGTTCTCCGGCAAGCGATCTGAAAGCGAAAACTTAAATTGCTGCTTCCATGATCCAACATTCCATCAAGACATCAATTACACCTTCGTGTAACTGATGGGCGGTCAATTCCAACCGTCGCACCCCACTAGGAATTGGCAATAAGACAAATTTCTGGCTCGATTGTTTATTAATTCGATCCGAGTCTTGGACACGTGATGCTGATTTTTTTATAGCGGACTATCCGGCACTCCTGCGTCCAGAAGTTCGCTATCGGTTCCGGGAAACAAGCGGAGGAAAGTGGTTCGGTGGCGCCGGTATTCATCGGCAAACATTTGTTTGTCGGAGTTGTATTTGCTTTGCTGGATTTCCTGGAGAGTCTTCTGCAAGCACTCGAGCAATAGTGCTTTTGCCCGCTGCGTCTCACCGCGTGAGTGCCAGATTTCCGCCAGGCAGCTCATTTCCGCAGAGCGGTAATAGCTTTCTAATCCATCGCGAAGTTTCTCAAAGAATTTTTCCGCCGTAGCAAAGTCGCCCGAATCGAATGCCGCTGTCCCCAGCCTCCCATAACCCAAGTTGTGCTGCCAATGATCCGTAAGCAGATCAATGAGTCCCGCAACTTGCTCGCGTCGGTTGTGGCTAATCAGCAAGCTCACGTACTCATTAAAATTTTGGCATAGCACGTTAAATGAATCGTAGGCTTTGGCTTGAAGTTCGGGGGCTAATCGCCGCGAGACTTCTAAAAAACGTTCATAGAGTTCGATGAAAAACAGTGCGTGATTTATATTTTTAGTTTTCGCAGCGGCATCGATGTAGGCGCTAAAATGGCGTGGAAGAAGACTTCGGTTGCTCAGCAGTTCATTTACCTCTTCGGCCGATCCCGACTCGAACGTATCGAGTAGTTGCCCGTACGCCGCGATAATTTCATCCGGGGTGCGTTCTGAAGTCGTCGTGGCGAGGTGTTTTTTGCGATCAGGCTGTCCCTGAAAACCTAGTAACCGACGTCCAACATGAATTTTCATCACCAATGAATCCGATGTTCCTTCAGGCTGCTCCGAGGCGTCATACCAAGCGGACTTGCCGCCGTGAATGGCCAGCCAGCCGGTCTGCCCGTGCCTGTTTGCCGTTGCCAACGCGATGACGCGGTGAGGAAATTGAAGATTGGCTGAAAGCTCAGCGACACGGACGATCTTGACTTCGTTGTATGACGAAAGATCGCAAGACCCCAGAACACTGGCGTATTCCCCTGGCTCAGTGACTTCATTGTCCACGATCAGTCCGCTATGTTCCATTTCCCAGAAGCAATGGATTGCGTAGATATCTTCGGGGGGACGCCGATGAGTATCGCTCATAAAGAAGCACCATGTCATGCTGCCGACTAATCCGCAGCCAATGTCGTCTTTCTCGAGTCCCGTACGGTCCTTTAGCATGTATCGCACGAGCCAAAACGGACGCGGCTGACCTTCGGGCGGCCAAGCTAATTCACGTTGATCGATGATTTCAAGTTCGTCAGGGGCGCGGCCCAATTCATTGGGATGCGCCAGCCACTGAGCCATCTCTGCTTTCGCTTGGAAATCGGAATCGTTGGCATCGTCAGGAATCAGATCTTCGCGTCCGAGTTCCGCCAAGTATCTCTTCGCAGTATCGGAATGATTGACATCGAGGCAATAGCGTGCGAGCACTTTCAAACCAGACTCGCGTCCCATACGTCCCGACGCCCAAGCGGCTTCCATTTGGACTCCCTCGTCGACGTGGTCCATCGCCAGAGCAAGTAGTTGGTCGCGGGTTGGATTGTCAACAAATGGCAGCGCCGCTGTCGCACTGTGCGCGTAACTGAAGTGATCAGGATTTCGATCTTCAAGCCAAGCTTGTAAGCGGCGGTGCCCTTCGGGATTGTCAAAGGGGTGGTGATCGAGGTTGCTTTCGATGGCGACACCGTTGGCGGCGTCCAGCAACGCGACCGCAAGAAAACCGACGGGCAATGCTTCCCCTAGCTTGGCGAAGACATAGTCGCGATGGGGGTGCGCCTTCGTGAACACGGACAGAATCGGATGCCATAGATACCCTTCGCAAAGAACCGGATGGCGACTCGATTGCACGATTCGTTCCGCACCCGCTTCGGATCCGTATAAGGCAAGGATTTTGAGGATCAGTAAGAGGACGCTCGCATTATCTTTTTTTACATTCGCAACGCAACCGTCAAAGATCCGGATAAGCTGAGGAAGCCCAGCGTCGTACAAAATGTCGTACGCGGGCACGTCAACGCTCTCCACATCTTGGAACAGGGACGTCAATGCTCGGATTCCAGAGAAGCCGTTTCTTTTTGACGGGAATCGGGCAGGTTGGACTTCCAACGCCGCGACAATCGACTTCGCGTCCCTTCGAGAGCGAATGGTGTAATTATCTAACTCGCGGAGTTCTTTGGCCAAGTCTCCATCGGGCTTCAACCCTCGTTTAATTGCACGTTGCAGCGGACTAGAGAACATTTCAGTGGTTACATCCTGTTGGGGCGAGATGGGGCCGCCCGGATCGTCGGGGTGGGCGGGAAGGATCGTGGGGGATCTTTATCCGGCTATAATTTGGTTTCCGAACCGTCGCCAGCGAGTACGAGGACCGTGGATAGAATTTTGGAGGTTGCTCGATCACTTTCGGCGAATGGCACATACGCGAGCGTGGGGGGGGCTGCATCATCGAGTTCGATTTTTTGATTGCCGTCATTGAGGACTTCGCCGGTCACCAAGTTTACGGCATAACCGTTTGACTTTGTGGTGATGCGAATGAACTTGCCATCGCTTTCGATATTGTCGAGCCCAAGCATCCGACAAGTTTCTTCGATGAGTCGGGTCCGCATATCTGCCACCGGTTCAAAACCGACATACTCTTCCGCTCCGACTTCCGCATCGGCCACACTGGCGGCGAGATCCAATTCTCGTAGCGTTTCTGAGAGCAGTATTGGGGGCACCTGTTGCAAATCGATCTGCTCGGCTTGTTCACTGTGGATCTGCAGAGTCCGCGTAAACGTCAGCGTCCCCAATCGACATTTCTCATCGCTCGCGAAGTCGAATCCTTCGAGGTGGGCGGTCAACCCAGAGGATCGCCAAATGCGATCAAAACCACACGACCGTCCGCCCCAGCCGCGGTCTCGTAACAGCCTTGCGGCTTGGGATCTGTGTACCCAACGTTGGGAATAGCGTTTCAGTTCTTTTGCTTCTCGTTCGGCAGCGGTCAACACGAATAATTCACGAAACACTTGACGAACCGATTGGACGCGTCCCGCGTCGAAACATTCACGCTGCCAATTGGCCCAGTCGCCACGTTCAAGTAAATCAAAGCAATGCGCCACACGCAAGGTTTTCGGTAGTTTGGTTGACTTTCCAGAGTGGTCAACAAGCTTCGTGTCATTGGCGGTCAAATAGCCAGCAGTCTTTCCGTTCTCGCTGGCCAATATCAGCGTGCGTAACCGCGGCGCAATCAGCGGATGTTGAAGCCACATCGCCAAGTCGTCAGAGGAGAGAACGCGAGCATCAGCCATCGCTCGCTCAAGAAGCCGCGTGGCACGGCGAGCGCGTGATTTCAGTAGTTTATGGCGTTCAATCAAGGCGGCGACCTTTTTTGCCTTCTTAATTTTTGCGGGGGGCCGCTTTAAGAGCTTGTCGACCTTGGTGTAGACGATCTCGGGTTGTCCATCGCTGTTGATTGACAACGTGACATCGACCCCATCACTGGATACAACAATACCGTCAGCCAAATCATTGAACTTCGCTAATTCAACTTCGGCTACCATCTGTTCGGCGGAAGTATAGCCAGCATGCGCTGCCAAATTTTCAAGCGAGGCATTCAACAATGCCTCGGCCGAATCGCGAGCTAAGTCGAGCGACTCGGCATAATCGCCGAAGTCGGCTAACGTTTCGACACGGATACGTAAATCCGCATCATTTAGCAGCGGCGCTTCACCCAACAACGAGACGGCGTCACGCACGTGTCGCTTTTGAACTTGCTGTATCAACTTGTCGCGAAGTTTGGCGGTGAACGAACCACCAATCACATCAGCAATCATCTGCAACCGCGTTGCTTGCGGGGCACTAAACGTGGACTTTACGGCCGCCACCAGCCGTTTCCATTGGGTTGGCGACAAGGGGGCGATGACCGAGGAATACCACTCGCTAGAGAACTGTCCCGCTTCGCGCAATTCGTTGTCGAGTCCATCGCGGCGTAGGGTTGACCGCACAAGTGCGATGTTGAGCTGACAGCCGCAAAGCGGTTGCTGTTCGTCACCAAGGGCCTGCAACAACGCTGCCGCGTCGGGGCGTCGTTTCCCAGTCGTATGCTGGAACACCCAGAACAATACCTCTGCTAAATCAGGCCAATCAAGAATCTTGGCTGCTTGCGGCACCCAGTACGGATTTGCCATAGCCAGCCGCAGAATTACGTCGCCGTCCAGGTCGTCGAGACAATCATCGTTCGGCTTGGGCGCGGTACAGCAAAGCAACACTTGCAGTGCTGTCGTTCGCGGATTTGCATTCGGGAAAGGACGTTCGGGTGGTTGGATGGCGACCTTATCCTCAGCCATCGCGGTCAATAATCGATTGGCAACGGCAGCACCTCCGACGTTATCAATGCATTTGAAGTGTCTTTCCAAGTCCGTTTGGCCATTTGAGAAACGGCTGTCAAGCCCCTTGGGGACGACGGTGTAATGAGTCGTGGGCAGCAGATGCGGCCCGCCCTCGTCGATCACCAAATCGAGCAAACGTGATTTGGCTTGTTCGGCGGTGACCCGCAAGACGGGGAATTCTTCGAATAACGTTGCATGGCGGGCGACGGGGGGCGCACAGATGGACCCGAGAAGTTCCGCGTCACTGCTGAAGTATGAGACATGAGACGAGTAGGCCAAAAGAAAGTGTTCACGCAGATCCTCGTCCGTGGCAATCCCACGTCGATGGGCCTCCAACATCAAGCGGTCAGGAACCGGGCGACGAGTGCGACCACCAACGGTGGGATCGACACCGCGATCACGCCATATCAGCAATTCAAATATCCGCCGGATCGTGTCGTCCGAAGCCGTGTTGGTGGGTCGTATCTCAAGCCATTGCGAGCTCAAGCCGTAACGCTCGAGCATTTCTGGCAACAGGGGTGTTGGGATCAGGACAATCGGCCAACTTTTGGGCAAACAGCCGTCAAATTCCAAACGAGCTGCGGTGGTCTCGATGAAATCCAATTCGCTGGTATCCAAATCACCTTGGCTGGTAGCACGAAAACATAGCCATTGAGCAATGGCACGCTCGCAAGCAAACGGTGCATCGGGGGCGCGAGTCGCGTCCGCTTTTCCGGCGCTCGCGAGACTCCACTTATGATTGTACTTCCAGGCAACGCGATGCCAGTGAAGCCCGTCATCGTCGCGAAGCTTGACTCCGTCGGCCCATGCGAAAACATCGTCTCGCGCGGGTAAGTGATCTGGTTGGTTCTCAAACGAGAATCGACGGTTGGGGGGCTCTGCCATTCGCGGCACTGTGCCACCGAGCGACGCGATTTCCGCAGACGGCAGTCGCTCTGAAACATCATATCCCAAGTCGTCCGTTTGGCTGATTAAATCAGCCGGGGGGCGAACGTGGGCCATCAGCGAAGCCACAAATGACTTTAGCTGCTGGCACATTTCGGCTGTTCGTTCGGTCTCGCTCTCGATTTTCAGATCACGCGGCGGGATTGGCTGTGACAGCTTTGAAAAATCGATGAGTCCTAGATGGCAAGGGCGTTCCCAGTCGGTGATGGCCATGGCGAGTTCGAAAAAATGGGGATAAGAGAGGTAGCAAGGCGAGACGGCGGAGTCTCTATATAGATTGTGGTTGTTGGCAAAAGTCTAACATCTCTGGTAGCACCTCGGGGGGGCTTGCCAAAGGCAGCGATTGCGGTGGCAGCAGATATCCACGTTGTGGCTTTTTCGAATCACAACCCAGCTATTGCTCCGGCGGTGAATCAGACGCTGCGAGGTACCAATGGCGTGGTGCGAACGAAGGTGATCGTGCTGGATGGAGTGATGGAAACTTCGTCGCCGAGCTGGCAACATGGTTGTTCGTCGACAAAAACAAGGAAATAGCCTCGCTCGAATGCATCGAGGGTTGCACACACCGCATCGTCTTCGCTCCTTTTCCGGCGGCCACGAGTGGACGTTCCAAAGCGGATCCGTCCATCCGCTAGTCCCGCCTCCAAAGACTCGTTTGAAAGCGGACGTCGAAGCGGCGTGGGATTCGGCAATCTCAGCTGCTTTACGTGGTTTTTTACTGCCAACGTAATCAGCTCGGCCAATGTTGGTCTCCAGCCGTCAGCATCCGGTGGATCGATAGGCCACGAATCAAGCGGCTGACGCACAGAGCTTGATCGAACTCCTGAGACCTCAGGTAAGGCCAATGTGATTTCAACGGTCAACACCGCAGTGGAGCTCCTGGGGATCATGTATGAAGTTATTTGTGCATCGATGCATAACAGCCGCTTGCATCGGACGTTGAGGGTGTTTCTTTTTACAACAAACGCGTGGCGTCGTGTTGTGTGGAAGGCAAAGAAATCGAGGATAGCAGTGGTATCTGGGGAAACGCAAGATCTCGTCCATTGGATGCTGCTTGCGAGGGTGAATGAACGTACTTCCTTGATGATTGGTGAATGATGATGATATCGATCGGGAGTATCTCGAAAAAAATGATCCAAACGCTTCGTTGCTCTGGGCCGCAGCCGTATCTTCAAACACTTATGCTTTGCAGTCCTGTGGATGATTGGGATTCTATACGTGACGTCAGTGATCGGATTGATTCAGCGGTGTGCCCTGCGTACACGAGTGGAACAGTATCAGAGAGTTACTTTTATTCACTGACTATGTTCTTGGCTCGCCACTTCGCTCTGAGCAGCGGGACGCTCATGAAGAATTTCGCCGATTTGCATTCACCGATCACGATGGCATAGCTCACAACGTGATCGACTTCGCAGACGCGATTAGCAATCAGGATCAATTGGCGTTTGAAATTGC
>NZ_JBFHFD010000079.1:0-19369 GCF_041583735.1 Novipirellula sp. | reverse complement strand
CGAGACAACGAGTCTTGCAGCTTCACTGAGCCCAAAAGGACTCGTTGCCTCGTCCACTACGGAAAATGCCGCCAGCTATTCTTCCGGCAGTCCTAAATACGGCGGTCCTAAATACGGCGATGTCAATCGAGGCTCCCCATGCAGCGGCGAACGATCAGCGTATCGGGCATCGTTCAAGGCGTGGGCTTTCGGCCCTTTGTCTACTCGCTTGCATCGCAGTTGAAACTCGTTGGCTTCGTCCAAAACCGATCGGGCGAAGTCGCTATCGAAGCCGAAGGAAGTATCACCGCACTGGATCGTTTCACGGAGCAGCTGCGGTCAAAGGCTCCTGCACTAGCCCGAATTGACCGGCTGATATCGCACTCGATACCGGTGCGTCACGAGGATTACTTTCAGATCTTGGCCAGCGAGCCCACGCTGGCCAGCGACATCTTTGTCTCGCCCGACGTTGCGATCTGTGCCGATTGTCGCCGTGAACTCTTTGATCCAGCGGACCGCCGTTACCGCTATCCGTTTCTGAACTGCACCCAGTGTGGACCAAGGCTGACGATCACCCTTCGTGCGCCTTACGATCGTGTGAATACGACGATGGCGGCGTTTGAAATGTGTGTGGCATGTCGTGCTGAGTATGAAAACCCCATGGATCGGCGTTTCCACGCCCAACCGATCGCATGTCCGGTTTGTGGGCCTCGTTTGCAGTTGCTCGACGCGCGCGCTGTTCCAATCGAAGCGGCGGATCCATTGGCGAGTTTTGTGGCGGAAATCAAGCAGGGCAAGATCGGTGCCCTGAAAGGGATCGGCGGTTACCATCTGGTTTGTCAGGCCAATGACGATGAGGTCGTAAATCGGCTGCGTCATCGTAAACATCGCCAGCAGAAACCGTTCGCCATCATGGTGCGTGACTGCACACAGGCGGCAAAGTGGTGTCGGATCGACGCTGCGGAACAGCAGCGGTTGCTCTCGCCGCAGCGACCGATCGTCTGCTTGCGAAAACGAAATGAGGCCGTCGGGATTAGCGACGCAATCGCCCCGGGTAATGCGTTTCTTGGCGTAATGCTGCCTTACAGCCCGCTGCATGAATTGTTGTTGGATTGCGTGGGGGACGATCCCTTGGTGATGACCAGCGGTAATCGTAGCGACGAACCGATTGCCTACCAGGACGCTGACGCCGCAGAACGACTTCGGGGAATCGCGGATCGATTCTTGGTTCACGATCGACCGATTCGTGTCCGCTGTGACGACTCCGTCACCCGCGTGATCGCAGGCCGTGAATCGCCGATTCGTCGCTCGCGAGGGGCGGCACCGATGCCAATCACGCTGCCGTTCCATTGCTCGCAACCGATGCTGGCGGTCGGTGGGCAGCGAAAGAACGTGTTTGCACTCGCCACTGGAGCTCATGCGTTTTTGAGTCATCACATTGGCGATTTGGATGACTTGGCGGCGCTAATCTCGTTTCAACGTGATATCGGACTCTATGAGCAGTTGTTCGGAATTGCACCTCAGGTGCTCGTCCATGATTGGCATCCTGATTACGCCTCGACCACCTACGCGACCGAGCGTGCCAAGCGAGAGTCACTGCTAGCAATTGCAGTCCAGCATCACCATGCGCATCTAGCGAGCTGTATGGCCGAACACGGAATCGAAAGTGACGTAATTGGGGTGGTCTATGATGGTAGCGGGTTTGGTGGCGATGAGGCGGTTTGGGGTGGCGAGTTTTTGATCGGGGGTTACCGATCATTCAAGCGTGCTGCTCATTTGCGTCCCGTCCGGCTGCCCGGTGGTGACAAGGCGACCAAGGAACCATGGCGAGTGGCGCTAAGCTATTTGACGATGGCGAGCTGTGACGCCGAAGGATGGCGGAGCGGAATCGATCAAGCGATCGGCCCCAACGCAGTGCGGATCGTACAACAAATGATCGATCGCGGATTCAACTCGCCCTGGACCTCGAGCGCTGGCCGACTTTTTGATGCAGTCGCTGCGATCACCGGTGTCCGTCAATCTGTTCACTTTGAGGGACAGGCCGCGATTGAGCTCGAAACGCTCGCGTTACAATCCGACTGTGCCCAGACGTACCCACTGAACACGACCGAACCGGTCGATACGCGTCCACTGATTCGCGGCGTGGTTGCCGATTGTAAAAACAGAGTCGACACGACGTTGATTGCACGTCGATTTCATAACACGTTGGCGGCGCTGACAGTGCAGACGTGCATCCAACTTGCGAAATCAGCTTCGATAGACCGAATCGTTCTCAGTGGTGGCGTGTTTATGAATACGCTCTTAGTCACCCTTGTTTCCGAGCAGTTAGAAGCCAAGGGGCTGAATGTCCTTACTCACCAGCGTGTGCCAGCAAACGACGGCGGCATCGCTTTGGGGCAACTCGCGATCGCAGCCCATGCGTTGCCGTCCCGAAACATTGCGTTGAATTCGCGTTGAAAATGCAGCAAAATCAAGATTTAACATCACGCAATTTTGACGGTGAAGTGATACGTTAGACGATGCTTCCTCACTCAAATGTTAAAGAACCCGAGCGTGTCGATGTGTCTTGGTATCCCTGGAAAGGTCGTCGCAACTTTCATCGAGCATGATGTCTTGATGGGAAAGGTTGATTTTGGCGGTGTCTTCAAACAGGTCTGTCTGAATCTGACTCCGGATGCGGAAGTCGGCAAGTATGTCATCGTGCACGTCGGTTTTGCACTGCAAGTGATCGATGAAGCGGAAGCGGAAAAGGTGTTTGAGTTTCTCGAGCACATGGATGACCTGCAGGAGTTAGCGGCAGGCGGGGAGTTAGCGGCAGGTGGGGGCGAGACGAGTGTGGAGGTCGTGCCGTGAAATTCCAACACGAGTATCGAGACGCCGCAGCGGCCCAAATGTTGCTGCGAGCGATCGGTAACGTCGTCACCAAGCCTTGGACGATCATGGAGGTTTGTGGCGGACAAACGCACACGATCGTTCGCTATGGCATTGATGAACTGCTGCCCCACGAAGTCGAATTGGTTCACGGACCAGGTTGTCCCGTTTGTGTCACTCCGTTGGAATTGATCGACAAGGCGATCGAAATTGCTTCGCGTGACGACGTTATTTTTTGTTCGTTCGGTGACATGCTACGAGTCCCCGGCAGTCGAAGCGATCTGTTTGACATCAAAGCCAGCGGTGGCGACGTCCGGATCATCTATTCGCCGCTGGATTGCTTGAAGATCGCCGAGCAAAATCCTGATCGAACGGTCGTCTTTTTTGCAGTCGGATTTGAAACGACCTCGCCCGCCAACGCGATGGCGGTCTGGCAAGCCAGAAAGCGAAGGATCGATAACTTTGCGGTGCTTGTGTCGCACGTTTTAGTGCCGCCAGCGATGGAGACGATTCTGGCGTCCGCCACGAATCGTGTGCAAGGTTTCCTCGGCGCCGGACATGTCTGTTCGGTGATGGGCTACGAAGCATACGAACCATTGGCCGATCGCTATCAGATTCCCATTGTGGTGACGGGGTTCGAGCCGGTCGATTTATTGGAAGGCATCTATCGCTGTGTGCGAATGCTCGAACAAGGTAAAATCGGTGTCGACAATCAATACTCGCGAGCCGTTCAGCGGCAGGGAAGTCTCGCGGCGCAAGGTTTGATCGATGAGGTGTTCGAGGTGACCGATCGCAAGTGGCGTGGCATCGGCACCATCCCCCGCAGTGGCTATCGGTTGCGAGCTGAATACGAACGTTTTGACGCCGAACAGCGATTCGCGGTCAGCCACATGCAAGTATTGGAATCGAGCAAATGCATCAGCGGACTGGTTTTGCAAGGCATCCGTAAACCCCACGAATGTCCGGCGTTCGGCAAGCAGTGTACGGCTGAGCATCCCTTGGGAGCCACGATGGTGTCGTCCGAAGGAGCCTGCGCGGCGTACTACAACTACGGACGCTTATTGCGAAACCCCGCGGCGTCTGTGTCGGCTGATGTACCCATGGGCGATGTACCCATGGAACCGAAAAACATTCCGATATCGGCAGATTGAGAAACCATGACGCACGTTGCTGATGTTGACCAAATGACATGCCCGACACCTCGAAGCCAATACGAGCGTGTGCTTCTAGGGCATGGCAGCGGTGGCAAATTAAGTGCGGATTTGATCCAGCGTGTCTTTCTCGCAGAACTCGGCAACGAGGTGCTCTCGTCGCTCGAAGATTCCGCAACGCTCTCGCTTGATTCGCAAAACAATCCGCCGAATCATCAAAGTTCGGGGCCACGAATTGCCTTTACGACCGATTCGTTCGTGGTCAAACCACTGTTCTTTCCCGGCGGTGATATCGGCAAACTTGCGGTTCACGGAACGGTTAACGATTTAGCGGTCGCCGGCGCAACACCGCTGTACCTTTCGGCAGCCTTCATTTTAGAAGAGGGTTTTGCGATCGAATCGTTACAGCGGATCGTGGTCTCGATGCGTCAAGCGTGCGATGAAGCGGGGGTGACATTGGTCACCGGCGACACCAAAGTGGTCGACCGAGGCAAAGGTGATGAGGTCTTTATTACGACAACGGGAATCGGGCTGCACGCGGCAAACCGCGAATTGTCGATTCGCAACGCTCGGCCTGGAGATCAAATTATCGTTTCGGGAACCATTGGCGATCACGGCATGACGATCATGTCGACTCGCGAGGGGATTGAATTCGAGACGGCGCTGAGAAGCGATTCGGCGCCGCTGAATGATTTAACGCGAGCGATGTTGGACGCGTGTCCCTCCATCCGCGTGATGCGTGATCCGACTCGTGGCGGCGTCTCAAGCACTTTGAATGAATTGGCGGCAGCATCGAAAGTCGGGATTTTACTCGACGAAGCGTCGATTCCAGTACGGGCCGAGGTTCATTCGGCATGTGAGATGCTCGGATTGGACCCCATGTATGTGGCCAATGAAGGCAAATTAATTGCGGTGGTTCCTGAACAGCATTGCCAATCACTTTTGACGGTGATGAAACAGCATCCGCGTGGCCGAGATGCGGCGGTGATCGGGAATGTGGTCGCGGATCATGCGGGAATGGTGGTGATGCGAAGTCTGATCGGTGGCCAGCGCGTCGTGACGATGCTGGCCGGCGAGCAATTGCCGAGGATTTGCTGATGAACTGCAGATGCCGGTCGCGGTCTGACGCAAGAGAAAAGAACATTATTATCCGAATTTCTGCATGGGTCGGTTTGCAATGGGATGCATGCGAGTGGTGGCAGCGTTATAAACGAGAGAGCTCACTGCGACTTTTTTTGCAGACGTTAGTGCGGTTGCATAAAAGATGCATTCCGGGGGACAGCGGTATGATTTTTGAGCGAGTGAAGAAGATTGCCGACGCAATGTTGTACCAGGGGTACGTGCTGTATCCCGATCGCGGCGCAACGATCAAATGCCCAAAACGGTGCACTTCGGGCACGCTCTATCCGGCGGGCAATTCGTTTGGGAAACCCGATCAGATGCAGGTGCAGTGTTTGGTGGTTGGCGAAGCAGCAAAAATCAGCATTGCTGCGCGTTTTTTGCATCTGCTGAACCGTGACATCTTTAAACTCGATTCCCCCGCGGATACCCTTCCGCAGGATTGGCAGCAGCAAGCCACGCCGGTCGCTTCAATTCAGATCGGCGAAACGGTTTACCAAACTTCGCAGGAGGCGGTCCAACGTGAGATCCGCCCCTCGACGCGATCGCTGCAGGCAATGGTGGGTAATGCTCAGCATGATGCATTTTCGTTCAGTTTGGCTTCGGATGTTGAGCCGATCGAGGACGATGGCCGCTGCGTCGCCGTTGTGCAACGCAGCCAATCGAGCGTTACCGGCGATGTCGAGATAATGGGCGAAGTGATCGGCGATCATGTTTTTAAATTGACTCTCACCTTGCGAAACACCACACACCGGTCCGAACTGCCCGCGAGCCGCCGCGAAGGACGTTTAGAGCAAGTTTTTGCCTCGGCACATCTGATCCTCGGAGTCGAAGAGGGGCATTTTGTTTCCACGATCGACCCGCCGCCCGAATGGGCCACGCTTGCAGCTACCTGTCAAAACCGAGGGCTGTGGCCGGTTTTAGCGGGAGATCCACCGGATCAGCACTATATGTTAGCTACCCCCGTCATTCTGCACGATTATCCGCAAATCAACTCTCCGCAAATCGCATCGCAAGGATCCGCCGACTGTTTTGACGAGACCGACATCGACGAGATGTTAGCGATGCGAGTGATGACGATGACCGATCAGGAAATCAAGGAATTACAAAGCACGGATGAGCCCGCGTGGCAGATTTTGCAACGAACCGAATCGAACTCTTTGGAACGAAGGAAAGCTTTGCATCGATCGTCCAAAGTGAATTGAGTTTACCGCCAGCAAGGATGGCTTTGGATTAAAAAAAATCGACAAGTTGGATCTTTATCTCACCCATTTATTTAACGGAAGATGTGATGAAAGAAGAAGATTGGAAACGACTCGAAGGTCAGCCTCACCCTAAATGTGTCAGTTTCTGTGGACGCGATTTGCGTGTTGGGGATCGTGTTCGCGTATGGCCCAAAAAAAGTGGCGACAGCAAGGATATTATCCTGGCGGGAAAAATCGCGATCATCGAAGATATCGAGCAGGACAATGAAAACAAGGTGCACCTCGCCTTAGTGATGGATGATGGCCCCCGCAGTGAACCTGATGAGAAACGTCAACCGGGACATCGTTTCTTTTACCATCTCGAAGAGGTTGAACCCTTGGATCCAAACTAAGCAGCGGCGGAGATCCACCGCTACAAACACACCGATGGAATCGCGAATCCGCAGAACACGTGACGGGTGAAATGGTCAGCCATGCACGAATTATCCATCGCCCTGAGCATCATCGATATCGCCAGCGAGGAATCGCGGGATCGAGCGGATGCCCATGTGATCGCGGTGCATTTGAAGATCGGTCGCATGTCGGGCGTCGTGATCGAAGCGTTGTTGTCGGCGTTTGAAATCGCTCGCGAAGAAACGCTGCTGGCAAATGCGAAATTGAAGATCGACGACGTGCCGGTAAAAGTGCGTTGTCCGAAGTGCGAATGCGATCAGTTGGCGGACTCCATCCAGTGTCTGTGTTGCAGTGTTTGCGGAACGCTGTCGCCGGAAATGACGCAAGGCTGCGAGTTGGATGTGGTCGCGATAGAATTGGAAACTTCGAAGCTGATACAATGACCGAACAACGCATCCAGCATTCTCCCGACGCTGCTCGGACAAGGCTCGTCCAGGTTCGCACCAAGATACTGAAACAAAACGATGTCGCGGCGCTGCGACTCCGGCAACGCTTTCACGATCAGCAGGTGTTCGTCGTTAGTTTGGTTTCGAGTCCCGGATCGGGCAAAACCATGTTCTTAGAGCGAACGTTAACGACGATGCGGCAGCGAGGTGTTCGCGTGGCAGCGCTTGTCGGAGATTTGGCGACTGAAAACGACGCCGCGCGTTTGTCACGGGCCGAAGTTCCCGTTCGGCAAATCACCACCGGCACGGTATGTCATTTAGAAGCCGATATGGTGGAAAAGGCGATCCAAGGTTGGCAGCTCGATGAGCTCGACTATCTGTTTATCGAGAACGTTGGCAATTTGGTTTGTCCTGCTACCTATGACCTCGGAGAAAATCTTCGCTTGGTGCTGTTTTCCACCACCGAAGGCGAAGACAAACCGCTGAAATACCCCACCATCTTTAACACTGCCGACATCACCGTGATCACCAAAATCGACTTGGCCAACGTGGTTGAGTTTGATGCCGCCGCGGCTCATCAAAATATCCAAGCGGTGCGTCCAGGGATGGAGGTTTTGGAGGTGTCGGCCAAGTCGGGGGACCAAATGGCCAGCTGGTTCGCTTGCTTGGAAGCACGCCGGACCAAGCACGCCGGACCAAGCCTGCCCCATGCCAACCATCTTCGTAGCGGCGAGTAAAACCGTTCGAGATCTAGCGGGCGGCTCGCGCCGCTCCGCTAGGAAAGCCCACGGCTCAGTGGCTGTGTTGATCGTTTGTGGTTCAACGTGGTGCCGCAGCGATCAACGGTTCGCTGCAGAATCGATCCAATAGGATTGCAAGCCGACCGGAAACCTTGGCACATCAATTGCCCTATGTAGAGCCTTGCCGGCGGGAGGTTTTCCTGCTGTTGATTCAATTGCATCGCTACTCTTGAGGGACTCTCCATGCCACACGTGAAACCGCTTGATCAATCCAACGCCCCTGCGGATGCTCAGCCCATCTTGAAGGCGATCGAAAAAAAGTTTGGTCAATCGCTGAATATCTTTAACACATTGGCCTATCAGCCGGATGTGCTCGGCGGAGTCACCCAAATCAACGATGGAATTCAGAACGATTTGCCTGGGAAACTTCGCGAGCTCGCCTATTTCAAGTCGTCGCAAGTCAACGGCTGCGAATATTGTTCGCACTATCACAAGCAAGCAGCGAAGAAAGCCGGTGCATCGGATGCTCAGATCAAGGATATCGACAACTATCAGACGAGCGAAGCGTTTGATGATCAAGAGGAGGCAGTGTTGTTTTATGCCGAGCAGCTTACCAAGACGGCTCAGGTCGACCCCGGAACCGTTGCGAAACTGAAAGAGTTTTTGGACGAGACTCAATTGGTCACTCTCGCTGCGACCGTGGCGTTAGCGAACTTTACCAATCGTTTTAATCATGGATTGGACATTCAGCTGCCATGAGTGAAACCCACTTTGACCTGATCGTGATCGGTACAGGACCGTCCTCTTCGACCGTCGCCAAGAAGTCTCGCGGCGAGGGAAAGCGAGTGGCGATGATCGAGGAGCGGGAATTTGGTGGCACGTGTGCCCTGCGTGGCTGTAACCCCAAAAAGGTCTACGTCAATGCGGCCGACTTGATCGATCGTGTTGTTGGCGGGCGGGGGGAACTTCTCGATTATCAGGAGGTTAGAATTGATTGGCAACAATTGCTGCAATTCAAGCAGACCTTCACCGATCCGGTAATTGAAAAAAGCGAAGCGTCGTACCGTAAAAAAGGAATCGAAACTTTTTCGGGAACCGCTTCCTTCGTCGCTCCCGACACGATTCGCGTGGGAAACCACACGCTTAAGTCAGAGCGAGTCTTTATTGGTGTCGGAGCACGTCCGCGTCCACTCGATATCCCCGGCGAGACGCATGTCGTGCAAAGTGATGACTTTCTTGAACTGCCCGAAATGCCCAGTCGTGTGGTGTTTATCGGAGGTGGTTACATTTCGATGGAGTTTGCTTGTGTTGTGGCTCGCTACGGTTCCCACGTTACGGTTTTGCAGCACGGCGATCAGATTCTGAACTCCTTTGACGCCGATCTCGTTTCGCAATTGAGTGAATATTGTGCGGAGCACGGTGTCAAGATTTACACCCAATCCGAAGTGACCGCGGTAAACCAACGCGGTGATCAATCGTTCGTGGTGAGCTACAAAAACGGAGGGCAAACCCTTTCCGTGGACGCCGATTTAGTAGTCCATGGCGCGGGCCGCGTGCCGAATATTGAGGGCCTTGATCTGCAGGCGGGTGAAGTGGAATTCGGTGACAAGGGGATCAAACTGGATGCGTTTTTGCGAAGTGTGAGCAACCCTCGTGTTTTCGCCGCAGGCGATTGTGCCGATACCGGTAAACCGCAATTGACACCCACGGCAAATGAAGAAGCTCGAGTCGTAGTGAAGAATCTGTTCACGTCAAAGTCAATGCAGCAACCCGATTACGACGTCATTCCGCGTGTCGCGTTTACGGTCCCTTCGATCGCCGCAGTGGGCATGTCCGAGACCCAGGCACGGCAATCTCATGACGTGGACGTTCATCACGAAGACACCTCGACGTGGGCATCGGTTCGTAAAACGGGCCAGCGATGCGCGGGCTACAAGATCTTGATTGACAAAAAGACCGATTTGATCCTCGGCGCTCACTTGCTAGGCCCTGCAGCCGAGGAAACGATTAATTTGTTTGCCTTGGCGATGAAGTTTGGGTTGACTGCAACCAACGTCAAATCGACGTTGTTTGTCTTTCCCACCTTTGCATCGGATGTACGCAAAATGGTGTAACGATTGTTGTTGCCGGCGGGCGGTTAACGCTCGCAGCGGACCTTACTGTTCGATCGGTTCACGCTCAACTGGTTCACGCTCGATGCTGGCATCCACCTTCTCGGCTGCCTGGTCCACCACCTGTTTCGACTTCTCAACCAACGTGGATGTGTCTTCTTTTACCTTCTCGGTGTCCACTTGGATCGTCGGGTTGCCCGCCGGGGAACTGAACCGTAACCAGCCAACGAGAGCCATGATCAACACAACAACGACTACCACGATTACGACACGCATAACGTCCTCTCCTATCATCGAACTTTGCTACCGGCAAACACCGTGCTACCGGCAAACACCGTCGGTTTACGCTCGGCAGAATTTTGAACCTGTGCTGATGCGTTGCAATTGTCATGCCGACACCGGGGCTCTGGCACAGACTTTGCTTAGCCAGAGGGAGCGTCAATTCAATAAGAATCCGCGATGGATTGGCCCTTTTGTTCACTCTTGAAAAATTTTAATTCCAACTCGTTTTGACAACGGAACTCGCTCGCGAAATGGGAGTCGCACAATGCACGGACAAATGGAAATCTTTGGGACGAGCGATATTGGACGCAAACGAAACACAAACGAAGATCACTTTATGATCTCGGACCTGTGCAAATCGATGCGGGTCCATTCAACAAGTCTGACATTGGATCATCGCACGCGATTGTTTGGTGAAACGCAGGGGCGACTTCTGTTGGTCGCCGATGGGATGGGAGGACACGACTCTGGTGAACGTGCAAGCCAATTGGCATTGGACGGGATCGTCGACTACGTGCTCAATACGCTCAGCTGGTATTTGCTGCACGACGACATTCACGAGGACGAGGAATTTCAGAAGCACTTGAAGGCGGGATTGTTGAACTGCCAACAAATGATCGAGCGTGATATTGCCTTGGCTCCTCAGCGGCAAGGAATGGGATCGACTTTAACAATGGCCTACATTGCATGGCCACGGATGTTTGTCGTTCATGTGGGGGACAGTCGCTGTTATTTGCTGCGTGATGGCGAGATCAAACAATTGACACGTGACCATACCATGGCCGAAGCTGTTTTGGGGCACCGCGAATCCAAAGAGTCGGAACCGGATCACGAAGGTCCGCTGACCAACATGTTGTGGAACGTGCTGGGAGGAAAAGATGAACCGCATCCCGACGCGGCTTCCTATCATTTGCAAATTGGGGATGCGTTAGTGTTGTGCACTGATGGGCTAACGAAGCATCTCAGTCGCAAACGCATTGCCGAACTGATTGGAAGCGATCGTTCTTTGGAGAACGCTTGCAACCAAGCGATTCAGGAGGCCAACGACGCTGGCGGCAGCGACAACCTTACGATTGTCGCGTGCCGGTTTCGCAAGTCGCGTCCGATCCAGGAGCGCGAAGCGGCCATTGATGTGTTGATACCCGAGGCGGATGACACCGACGACGAAGCGGTGCCGGTGAGTGAGACGGGGCTGGCAAGTGAGACGGGGCTGGCAAGTGAAGCAGAGCCGGTGAGATAAGCATCGCCCCTTCACGCGACTTTTTTCGGATCACTTACGCATCGTCATGGGCCAGCGATACACGGTTGAGTTGGCGTTCGGCACGAATGCAGTTGCGGCCATTTTCTTTGGCACAGTAAAGCAGTTTGTCCGCACGGTCAAACCAGCTCTGTCGCGAGTCATCGTTTCGCAAAATGGCGACACCGATCGACGCTGTAATCTGGTGCAAGGATTGTCCGCTTGCTTGATGCTTAAATCTGTGGGTTGCCAGCGAGCAGCGGATTTCTTCGGCGTACTGCAATGCGTCGCTCGCGGACGTGACACGCATAAATACGCCAAACTCGTCGCCGCCGTAACGAGCCACTGTGGCATTCCCATTAACCGACTGAATTTTTGCCGCAATGAACTTTAACAGGCTGTCGCCCACCGCGTGGCCGAGTTGGTCGTTGACCGCT
Source organism: Novipirellula sp. (assembly GCF_041583735.1). Classification (NCBI taxonomy): domain Bacteria; kingdom Pseudomonadati; phylum Planctomycetota; class Planctomycetia; order Pirellulales; family Pirellulaceae; genus Novipirellula; species Novipirellula sp. The sequence goes on along the minus strand of NZ_JBFHFD010000079.1, from coordinate 7,398 downwards.
TTGAAGCCATCGAGATCGACTAGGATCAACACCGCATCGCCGGCGGAATCCAAGTGGCGACCTCGGATTGCGGTTTCCATCAAGGCATCGAAACATCGACGATTGCCGACACCGGTTAGCGGGTCGGTCATCGTCGACCGCTGAGATGCGACAAGCTCTTCTTGTAGATGACTGATTTGCCCTTGCGACAGTTTTAATTGGTCTTTCATCGCATCCAATTGAGACTGCATCGTCGCGTTGCTCGCGATGATTTCAGCCACACAGGTTTTCACTTTTTCCGGAGTGATATTCGCTGCCGTCAAATCACGATTCGCATGGTCAATGGAGTTCCCGAGTTCTTCCCCGGCATGCATCTGACGATCGATCGCCAGCACTAATTCTTGCAGTTCGGCTCCCAATTTGGTGCTGATCTGGGTGCCGAGTTCGGCGCCGGATGGTTGGCAAAACTGGTGATGCAACGCCTCGAGCTGCTGGGTCGTGACGCTTTCGGCCTCATCCACGGAGCACCTTAACTGCTCGCAAATCTCGGGACTTCGCCCTTCGGCATAGCGATACCAAACTTCATAGACTTTGGGCGTTGGCGGAGTGCGGAATCGTCCCACAAATTGCAGGGCTTTTTTCGCTATCGTAAACGCGTAGTCAAAGTTGGGGGGTGAGTCAGTGGCGGATGATTCGGAGGTCACGCAATAAAACTCCAAGAAATAAACATGTTGCTAAAGTCTTCAGTCGAAATTTCACTGCATCGGTCGACGCAAACTCGACACACCGACGATCAACGGAGTTGTCAGCCCATGTCGGCAGCGCACGCTCATCCGCCTAGGAAGGTGTGCCGTATTTGATCATCTGGAGTTTAAAGGGACAACAACACTAAGTCGGATTGCCGGAGACGAGCGTGGCGATCACTGACCCCGAACCGCCGTTGTCGGGATGATCGCCCCGCTAATCGCTTTCCTTTGCGAATTGTCGTCTGTACCGTACTGGTGCTTTTAAGAAACCGTCGGTGACGACATCATCGGAAGAATCATACGTTCTGTGAAAGTGGGTATGGTCTGATGGATGAATTTTTCATGAAGAAATGCTTCGGGAGGGTTTGGGTTCCCCCGGTGTTGTGGGGGGGATCGTGTGGCAACGGAGCTCGCTCCCTCTAGGTTCGAAGATCACGTCGACAAGGTGATTGATCCGGTTAGCGAGGGGGGGTGGCGTTTGTCGTTCACAGCGAACTGGATCAACCCCAATGCACCGTCCACGCCGCTTCACGCGTCAAAGCGTGGATGTCACCTTGAATGACGCAGTTGATCGCATCACTGTCCCTAAGCTTTTTCGTCCCTAAGCTTTTTCTTCAGCCGTAACCGCTTGCGTGAAACCGAAGGGGGGTGGCGCGAAACACCCTGTTTTCTGCGTTGATTTGGTGCGGGTACCCGCCTGTTTCGTTGGTCTTTGCAAACTGTGACCTAAGTTTTTTTAGCGTTTCCTAGCTGGCTAAGCGGGGGGCGTGTTTATGTTTTTGTAAATCTCGCGGGGGGCAAGCTGTGAGTTCGTATCTGCGATTTGGCATCGTCAAATCAAATCAAAATCGCTGCACATTGAATACGAACCTATGGGGCGGAGCGATCTGCATCGCGTTGTTGCTGGTCACGAATCTGAGTGCCGCAGACAACCCCCTTGATTCTCGTTCTGATGGTTCACTCGCGAGTTGCTGCGGCGATGGTGGTTGTTCAGAGGCCGCCATCGCTGCAGGCAGCGAACGTGAATTTCGCGCCGAAGGCGTGACTACCTTTTTCTCGAAATTAGTGGACACCGCTGATTTTCCAGCGCGTTGGTACTGCGGCACATGGTCATCGGATGTGGGGTGGTTACATGTCGTTTCCGATGTCGCGATTTTTGGCGCCTACTTTGCCATCCCACTCGTATTGATGGGATTTTTGCTTCATCGTCGCGACCTCCCTTTTCCGCGGGTGATTTGGTTGTTTGCCGCGTTTATTCTTTCTTGTGGAATCACACATCTCGTCGAAGCAGGAATCTTTTGGTGGCCGGTCTATCGGTTGTCTGGATTGATGAAGGCTTGCTCGGCAGTGATCTCTTGGGCAACCGTCATCATGCTCGTTCGTGTGACGCCGGCCGCATTGAAGATACCCTCGGCCGCACTGCTTACTAAACAGTTGCAACAAGGCAAAGAACGGCTCAGTCTGGCCCTGGAAGCGGGACGTGTCGGAGTTTGGGAATGGGACCTGAATTCCAATACCTTCACATGGGACAGTACAACTCGCCAGATATTGGGGATTGATCCCCATGTCGTCATCAATTTTGAGTTATTTGCTGCGGCACTTCATCCCGATGATCGCGAACGCGTGGCGAAACTTGTCGACGAAAGTATTCGAACCGGATGTCGCTACGACACCCAATATCGCGTGCTGCATTCCGACGGCACGACTCATTATGTTCGCGCCAAGGGAAAGGTTGTTATTGGTGCCAACGCAAAGCCAGATCGTTTTATCGGCGTCTGTCTCGACTTTACACAACAGCAGCTTCGGGATGACGCTGTTTGGGAGAGTCAGAACAATTTTCAAAGCACATTCGAGCAGGTTGCGATGGGCATCGCCCATGTCTCTCCGATCGGTAAGTGGCTACGTGTGAATAAAGGGCTTTGTGAGATCCTGGGATACAGCGCCGAGGAATTGCTGCAGTCCACGTTTCAAGATCTCACGCACCCCGATGACCTCAACACCGACTTGGACAACGTCCAATTTCTGCTCGATGGACGGATTGATTCCTATTCAATGGAAAAACGCTATCTCCGCAAAGATGGGAGTCAGGTTTGGGGAAAATTGACGGTGTCGTTGGTGCGTGACGTGACCGGCAACCCCAAACACTTTATTGCGGTGGTCGAGGATATTCAGCAACGAAAGGACGCTGACGCAAAACTACGTGAATACACATCGCAAATTCGCAAGCTTTCGCTGGTGGCAAGCAAAACGAAACATTCGGTCGTGATTTGTGACGCCGAAGGGCGAATTGAGTGGATCAACGATGCGTTTACACATCTGACCGGCTATACGACTCAAGAAGTGCTGGGGGAATACCCTAGCGACCTGTTGGCTGGCCCCGAGACCGACGCCAACACGGTTCGCTTGATCACCGAATCGGTGCGACGCGCTGAAAGCGTTGCGGTGGAAATTCTGAATTACAACAAGTCGGGCGAAAAATATTGGATTGATTTGACGATCGATCCCGTCTTTGACGACCAAGGCGAGTTGACTCAGTTTATTGGAACGCAAGTCAATGTCACGGAGCGAAAGAATGCCGAAATCGCCATGCGGCAGCAGCAAAAGCGTTTCGAACGATTCTTGCGATCGGACATTGTCGGTATTGCCATGATTCGCTTGAGTGGCGAAGTCGTTCAAGCCAACGATGAAATGCTTCGTATCGTCGACTTGACTCGTGCCGAATTTGAAAAGGAGGTATTGGATTGGCGAGAAATGACCCCCGATGAATACTTGCCGATTGACGAACAGGCGATGACGGAACTGCTGGCGACAGGCGCTGTCAAACCCTACGAGAAAGAGTTGTTTCGTCAAGACGGAACGCGTGTGCCGATTGTGATTGGTGCCACCCATCTTGATGACGAAGACGACCTGACACTCTGTTTCGTGTTGGATGCCACCTCGCAAAAGGAAGCCCAAGAAAAATTGCAATCCGCACGACGCATCGCAGAAAAAGCCAACTTGGCCAAAAGTGAGTTTCTTGCCTCGATGAGTCATGAGCTACGCACCCCGTTAAACGGAGTGATTGGAATGACCGAATTGCTTTCCGAAACAGGACTTGATGCTCGGCAGAAACGGTTTGTCGGCGCTTGCCAATCGAGCGGCAAAGCGTTGATGACGCTCATTAATGATATCTTGGATTTTTCAAAAATCGAGGCAGGACATCTCGATATGGACGAACATCGATTCGATCTACTGGAACTGCTCGACGATGTCATGACCTCGATGCCCGTTCGGCTGGAAGGCAAGCAGATCGAATTGCTTTACCATCTCGATCATCCTTCGACCTTGACGTTGTTGGGCGACAGCAATCGTCTACGCCAAGTTCTGATCAATCTGGTTGGTAACGCGATCAAATTCACCGAGAAAGGTGAAGTCACGCTGCTTGCCGTGCCACAACGGTTGACCGAAAGTGAGGCGACTATCCGGTTTTCGATTACGGATACCGGGATCGGAATTCCAAAGGACCGCGTCCATCGCTTGTTTCAAGCATTCTCGCAAATGGACAGTTCGACCAGTCGCCAGTATGGCGGTACGGGGCTGGGGCTTTCGATCAGCAAAGGGCTTGTCGAATTGATGGGCGGAAGCATTGGGGTTCAAAGCGAAGAAGAGGTTGGATCGGAGTTTTGGTTTACCCTGACATTCAAACGAATTCATGTCGTGAATTCTCGCGAACGGATCACCGCGGAACGAGTGACCAACGAGCACATTCATGATTTGCAAGTGCTTGTGGTCGAAGATAACGACGAGTGTCGGCGTACGCTCCAAAGCATGTTGCAGGGTTGGCAGATCAAGGTCCAATGCGTCGAAAACGCAGACGATGCCGTGCAGCTGTTAACGAAATCACGCGCAAAGGGGGCACCGTTTGATATCTGTTTGATCAACAAGACTTTGCCTGGCCAGGATGGGATCGAATTGGGGCGGCGATTACGCGAGGATTTGGCTTTTGATGATCTGTTGCTGTTCTTGTTGGCTCCGATGGATGCCGATTTTCCCCAATCCAGCGTCGTGTTTGACCATTTTCTGACGAAGCCGGTTGGACAATCGTTGTTGCTCGATACGATCGTTGATTCCTGCTGCAAAAAGCCTCGGGGCGTACCACCGGTGACGTCGGATGAAACTTTCGCTCACGATGGTCTCACCACCGACGTCCGGATATTGGTGGCCGAAGACAATCTGACCAACCAACTGTATGTCGAAGAAATTTTGATGCGTGAAGGATGGCACTGCGACATCGTCAAAAATGGAAGCGAAGCGATCAACGCTGTCGCAGAAGAGGATTACGACTTGATCTTAATGGATTGTCAAATGCCTGAGCTGGATGGTTATGAAGCCACTCGCCGGATTCGAAAACAGGAAGCGGAAGGACGGTTGAAAGGACATCGACCCATTTTGGCGCTGACTGCCAATGCAATCAAAGGCGATCGCGAGCTTTGTTTGGATGCGGGCATGGATGATTATATGCCCAAACCTTTTAACCCTCGCGATCTCGTTACCGTTGCCCGGGCATTCTTAAATGGGGATCACAGAGAGTCCATGAATCGGGTTGTCGTCGAGACGGATTCGACGGGGACGCGTCGGTCCGATTTGCCGCCAATCGATTTCGATTCACTCTACAACCGATGTATGGGCGATGCCAGCTTTGCGGCGTCGCTACTCGATTCCTTTGCCGAAGATGGTCGTGATCGAATGAACCAGATTGTTCGTTTGACCGATCAAGGTGACGCTGCGGGGGTTTCCAAAGTGGCTCACTCGCTCAAAGGCATCGCGGGCATTGTCGCCGCTCAGGACATCCAGTGCCTTTCCGCCCGCATTGAATCTGCGGGAAAATCGGGAGAAACGGAAACGCTGCATCGCTTGGTGGATGATCTTCAGGATTTGGTGGACGAATGCCTCAGCTACGTCCCCATCGTAAAAAAAAGGGCCACGCTATGGATCGAGCATTGAGCGGTTTTCTCTTACTTTTAATCTAAAATTTCTATAGCAAATCAAACGTAACAGGGGCAATTACGTGAGTGAGCAAAAAGCAAAGCGTTTAGCTATTGTCGTCGATGATGAAGCGATCGCTCGAAAAATGATGATGTTTGCCCTTCAGCATGAAGGGTTTCAGTGCCATCAGGCAAGTGATGGACGCGAGGCGATGCAGTTGATCGCAAGCGGCGACTATGATCTCGTCGTCACCGATTTGGCGATGCCGCACAAAAACGGACATGCACTGACGGTTGAACTGTTGAAACTCCAAAACCGTCCGACCATTGCTATCCATACTTCGGTGATCGAGCCGCGTATCGTCAAAGATTTGATGAATCGAGGGGTGGATGATATCGTCTATAAACCCACTAATTACGCAGCGTTTGCCGCCAAAATGGTCGCCATGGTACAGAGGCGAATCTGCCGTCTTGAAGCAAGGGCAATGTTATCAAACGAGAAAGCGTCTACGGGTGCCGATGCAAAACAGTGGGACGCATCCGATTTGGATGGCCTCAAAATCAACACTCCCTCTCACTCGGCTCCGGTGAAACCGATGACTGCTCGGTCGGTCAATGCACTGGGGGTCGAATCGTTGCCGTTTTCCGTGGATGTGATCGAAGCATGCCGACTCGCATGTAATCCCAATTCGGAAGTCGGTGACATTGCGGCCGCGATAGGCCGCGAGCCAAATTTAAGTGCCGAACTAACTCGCTTGGGAAACAGCAGCTTTTATAATCGGTCGGGAATGAATCTGCGTTTGGAAGAGATTGTCGTACGAATCGGGCGACGTCATGTGGGGGAATTGGCGTTGGCGTTAAACGCCAGTTCATCGATTCGTGATATGGCAGTGAGCTCGATGAATGTACCACTTGCATGGCAACGCAGTCTTGCCGCCCGTGCGGCTGCAAAAATTCTGATCTCGTTAAAGAGAAACTCTGGTGCAAATGCAGGGATATTGCTCAGTGCTGCAATGCATTCACTCGGCCGGATGGTGCTCGCGAAGGCCTTTCCCGATGATCTGGCGGCGTTGATCGATCACGCCAATGTTTCCGGCGAAGCCTTGACAACGTTGGAACATCGGACGCTTGCGGTAACCCAGTCCGAGTCGCTGGCAAGATTGTTGAATAAATGCCAGATTCCTAAGGATATTATCGGTCCGCTGCAATTTATCGACATGTCCTACCGACAACTCGAGTCACTCGATCCAGCGGATCGTGAGGGGGCGGAACTCGTAAAAGTCGCCGTCTTAATGGGATGGCTTGCCGTCGGCAAATGGGAGTCCTGGGATCTTATCGAGATTCCGCCCGCCAGTGTCCTGCAACACTATTGTGGCGGTTCGGTCGCTGGAATCGTCACCCGAACACGCGATGCGTTGTCTGAGATGATGGCTGAATTTGGTGATCCCGACGGTTTGTTCGATGCAACTGACGCAGGGAATCCCTGCTGCTATCACTGTGTGGGAGAGAGCGAGTTTGATATCGTGCAGTTGTTGTTGCCGGCGATGGGGTTCATGCCGTCGGCATCTGCGGACTCCGACAGCGCAATAATGGTGGTCAATGCTTTGGATGTGACGAGACGCCAGCTCTCGAAACATGTTTCTACTCTCCAAACCCGCCGTGGCTTGGTTTTGGCTCGCAGTGGTCAGGCGGTGCGGGTACCGCCGAAT
>NZ_JBFHFD010000078.1:0-19390 GCF_041583735.1 Novipirellula sp. | reverse complement strand
GCGAACAGACTGGCGTCGCCGGTCAACGAATCCAACAGCAAACGTTGGTAGGCATCGGGCATCGAAATTCCGCCAGGCGCTTGGCGGAAACTGAAGTCCAACGTGCTGGTTCGTGTTTTCATTTCCGAATCAGGCACCTTGGTCTCAAAGTGCAATTGAATTCCTTCTGCCGGTTGCACCTGAATCACCAACCGATTGCCCAGTGGCGAGCGTGTTTTTTCGCCAAACAAGATGTGAGGCACATTTTTGAACTGGATCACGATTTGAGTGGTGCGACAAGACATTCCCTTACCGCTTCGCAAGTAGAACGGCACCCCCTTCCAACGCCAATTGTCGCAGTACAGTTTCAGCGCCGCAAAGGTCTCGGTTTGACTGTGCTCGGGGACCCCTTCTTCTTGCAAATACCCTTTGTATTGTCCGCGGACGGTATTCATCGCGAAATCGCCACCGCTCATCCGGCGAACACTGTGTAGCACCTTGACCTTTTCGTCACGCACAAGTGCCGCGTCGTATCGCGCGGGCGGTTCCATCGCGGTGATCATCATCAATTGCAAGATGTGATTTTGGAACATGTCACGCAGAATGCCTGACGTGTCATAGTATCCCGCGCGACGTCCGATCACGACTTCTTCGGCAACCGTAATTTGAATATTGTCAACAAAGTTGCGATTCCAAATCGGTTCAAAAATGCTGTTGGCGAATCGCAGAGCAAAGATGTTTTGGACGGTTTCTTTGCCTAGGTAATGATCGATACGATAGATTTGGTCTTCGCGAAAAACGGTGTGAATCGAACGATTCAATTTTTGCGCCGTTTTCAAGTCGGTCCCGAACGGCTTTTCGATGATCACGCGGCGGAACCCCTCGCTGTCATCCGCCAACCCCGCTGCACCGAGTTGTTTAATCGCTTCCTCATACAACTGAGGCATTGTCGATAGATAATAGACGCGGCCGGTGTGAGCTTCGGTTTCGATCGAACTGAGAAACTGGCCGAGCTTTTTGAAGTCGTCGGACTCTTTGATATCGCCAGCTTGATAGAAGATGTTTTCGCTGAACCGATTCCAGGTCTCAGCATCAAACGATTTGCCGGCAAACTTTTCCGTCGTCGCACAGAGAGAATCACGCCACTCTTCGTGCTCGAAATGACTTCGCGACACCCCAACGATCCGAGATCCCTCGGGCAGGCGATCCTTCTTGAACATCAGGTAGAGCGCCGGAATCAGTTTTCGGCTGGTCAAGTCGCCTGAAGCGCCAAAAATTACGATCGTGTGAGCCATGCTTCGTTTTCCCCTGCGGTGTCCGTGCTTGCGGTGCTCAAAGGTTCATGCGTCAAACAACGAAAGGTTGACGTGACAGGCACAGCTTAAGGGACGCGGGGCGCTTCAGGAAGATCAGGCCGCACAACCGGTCTTTAGGCGGCTCGACGCAGTGGCGACAGCGCGGCTTTGATTTCCGCCGCGGTGGTCTCGGCAGGCTGCTTCGCTGCGGAGGCGATTTGCAGCGTTTGCTGGATCGGCAGATCGTTGTCGGCAATCACTTGGCAACCGAGACGGTGATCCAAGTTCAACAAGATCGGAGCCCGCAGGTTCGTGGTGACTTTGCCTTCGCGCCCCGAGACAGTCGTCATCACATAGATTTCCGAGCCGCTGCGAAGATGCAAGCTGCCAAGTTCACGGCGGGAAATGTGCACACGGTATTCTGGAAAAAATGCTCGCGGGCTGACCAGCGGAATGGCCCGATCGCCTCGCGAAGCACTCTGTAGCCATGCCACGGAAGCACTTTCCGGGTCAGGTAGCAGCGCCCATTGGCGAAGCGTTTCCATTCCAATCAAACCTTGAGGGAAAAGAAACAACTCGTCCGCGTTGATCTGCAACGTGCCAAAACGATTCGTATCGATTCTCATGTCGTTTCTTTCCCGATTTCCAGATGGTCTTATTGACAGAAAGGTCGGTCGAAGACCTGCCAATCTCTTTATCGGCTGGCCCCTCGGTAAAATGAAACAATTCGGAAAAATCGTTACAAGTAGTTCAAAACGGTCAATTGTGAAGTCTGTCCAATGATTCGCATCGATGCTTCCAATGACAATTGCCGCTGGCTCAAATCGCTGATCACGGTCGCCAAATCGGCGTCAACTTCGTTCGAGAGTTGCTCAGTAAGCTGGATCACGTTGGTTTCGGCCGACGCCTTCATATCTTGCAGATTCCGTGTCCAGACTCCGATCTTGCCTCGCGTCCGACTCGCGCGGTCCAAATCCTCGTCCAACCGGACCTGCAGCCGTTCGATTTCAGCGACATCGTTGTCACGGATGGCAGTTTCGAGTCGTAACAGCGTATCAAGAGCCCCGCCGGCATCCCGCGGCATGTAGTCGACCCCCGCAATCTGGTTGACGCTGCCTACCGTTTCTCCAAACGCTTCGATTTCGCCTTCGGGGATTAACCCCAGCCGCGTTCCCGCGTTGCTCAATTGCGGTTGCCGGATCGACATCGGATTGGCTCCGGGCGGCGCCTGTAACTCGATCCCATTTCCGACTGTATTGAGCCCCACCAGGACGCGGGCGGTATCTTGATTGTTGGGGTGATTGCGAATCAGCTTAATGACATCATCGATGGTCTCGGCTCCCTCAAGATCCAAGCTCAGCTGGACGCCATCGGGACGCGTGATCACCAAATCTTCGCTTTGCGCATTGAGCACGACGCCACGACCACGGCCGAGTTCGTCAAGCGTCGTGATTTCGGTGGCCGAGCGAATTCCCAAGGCTCGGGCGGCATTGCTGCCGTTTTCGCCCACCGAATAATCCACGCCACTTCGCAGCGCACGCAATTGAATACTGCCCTCGGTTTGGTTCAATTCGGCATGCACATCAGCACCGCTACGGTTGATCGCAATCAACACGTCGCCCACCGTCTCGGCGTCGCTTAGATCGATCGAAAAATTCTTGCTTCCCTGCTTAATGGTGATGCCGCCACTCAAATCCACCCCGGCGCCAAACGCCAAATCCTCGATCAGTGTTTCGGCGGTCAAACGCGGCGTCAAACGGTCTCCGATTAGCGGCGGTGCCTTCAGCCCACCTGGGTTGGAGATCGCCAGATCGCTGGCCAACGTGCTGCCCTTGGTGTCTTGGATCGCCAACGTGCCGGGCAAATCGTCTGCGTATTTGATCTGGATCGAATCGTTGCTGATCGTCACGCTCAGCGGACGTCCTTCGAGTTCGACCTTGGACAAAACGTCCACGACATCGCCGATCGTTGACGCGTTGCTGAGGTCCACGTCTACGGTGCTGTCGCCACCGGACAATTGAATCGCGCCTGGGGCGACCCCGGCACCGCCACGCATATCGACCAAACGTGTGTCGTAATCGAGCGCCGCACCAAGCGGTTCCCCCGTGAGAAAAACGCCGTTGGTGCCGAGCGAATCGGAGGCGGTGGCGTTGATCTCGGACAGGTCGCCCCCGCCTAGCATCGTCTTGCCGACCGCGTCGCGGCCGGAATAAACGATTTCGTTCTCGGCATAGCTGTAGGCATTCCCGCCGTTCAAAATCCCCCCCAGCAGTTGCTGGTCGCGAAACATCGCGTTGCCTGCGGTGAACACACTGTTGATCGTTTCACGAATCGTTAGCGCCAACGCTTCGCGTTCGTCGTCGGAATTGACCGTTTCGACCCCTTGGACCGCCGTCGCTCGGGCGGTAATCAATGCGTTGTCGATTTGCGACAATGCGGAATCGGCCGAATCGTAATAGCCGATGGTGGAATTTGCGTTACGCACCAACTGATTGCCGCGGTCGATCGTGCGGTTCAGCCCGAGTGCCCGGTTGGCCGCCGCCGGATTGTCCGAAATTTTTAAGACACTGCGTCCCGACGACAATTGGTCATACTGACGCTGCAACGCCAACTGATCCGCGTTTAGCTGGAACATCAACCGCTGGTTCATCAGCGGAGTGCTCGTTCGATTCGCCGAGACGGGAAGAATGGCCATGATGTGCTAAATTGCCGCGTCGATCGCTCGCCGCTTCCGCGTAAAATAAAATCGGTAACTTCACTCGTTATCGTCCTTATTCGGAACTCCTTCTAAATTGCCGCCACTCAATCCGTTGCGATCCCTGTAATCCGACTAATCGTTACCGTCACAATGCCCAACAATTGTTAAATTCACGCTAATCCCCCCAATGTGACACGGTCTTCTCGGTGTGACACCATCCGTTCTGCTATTACTTCTTTTTTCTGCGTTTGAAAAAAATGATTCTGATCGGCACCATGAACCTGACGCGGACACGTGATCGCGGCAATTTTTATTGCCCCACGTGCCGCACGCCGCAGCCATTTCGATTGCGAGCAAGACGACCGTTTTTAACGCTCTACTTCGTTCCGACCGTGCCGATCGGGGCTGCGGAGGAATTTGTTCAGTGCGATAGCTGCCGCAGCACGTGGGATACCAGCGTGTTGAACATGGATCGGCAAACGCACGAAGCGACGATCGAGTCTCAGTTTCGTGATCAAGCGATCCGCTCGGCGGTTTTGGTGGTGCTTGCCGATGGCGAAATTAGCGAAAACGAGATCGACGCTCTGCAAACGATCGCCAATGACCTCTTGGAGCGGCCGATGGATCGTGAAGAACTTGGGCGTTTGTGCAGCATTGCAATGGAAAACAAGGTGCTGGCAAAGAATTATGTTTTGACGATTTCGCGAGGTTGGAACCAGGACCAACGGATGCGGGCGTTACAGGCGATGTTTCTCGCGGCGTCCGCCGAGGGGACGCTGCGACCCCAACAAATTGAGATTCTGTCGGACATGCGCGAGATCCTCGAGTTGACCGACATGGAATACGAGGCGGCGATCGAAGAAGCCCTGCAGTGGCAGACCTGACTCAGGGCGGTTTGCACACACGGGTGTGGGGGGCTGAATCGGTAAACGTCGCCCAATGTAGGATGCGATGGCGTTACTGTCAGCGGAACGGCGATTTCACTGCCCGCACCGGCGTTTGAGGGCGTCGACACCGTCCCGCAGCCATCCTCCCATCTTGGCGAACGCTCAGGGATCCCTAAAATCGTCGGTGCACGATGTGAAGGAAGCAGTCCTTCTCAGCTCCCCAACCTCTCCTTGAACCTGACGAAATCACTCCATGCCCAGCAAACATTCATTGGATATCAAACGCGTTGCCATCTTGTTTGCGGGGGGTCCCGCTCCGGCAGCCAATGCAGTGATTTCGACCGCCGCCTTTTCGTTTCTCGAAGAAGGCGCCCAGGTATTCGGAATCAAACATGGTTACAGCCGATTGGCGGAATACACCGCTGCGGGGCCGTTGCAAGAGGGATCCGACTACATCCGTTTTTCGCACGATTCGCTGACCAATGCACGCAGCAGCCGTGGGATTATGATCGGTACCGCCCGTACGAACCCCGGCAAGCACGTCAATTCGCCAGCCCATTTGAAGGACCCTGAACTGGTTGCTCCGCTGCGACGAGTTTACGAAGGACTTTGCTCGTTGGAAGTCGACGCGTTGATTTCGATCGGCGGTGATGACACGCTCAAGACAGCGAACAAACTGAAGATGTTCCAGGACAACCTGCCTGCGGATGCTCGTCGTTTCCCGATCGTGCATTTGCCCAAAACGATCGACAACGATTACTCGGGAATCGATTTTACGTTTGGGTTCTTCACCGCCGTGGAGACTTTGGCCGAAGAAATTCGCAACTTGAACTTTGACGCCGCCGCCGGCCGATCTTACTTTCTTTGCGAAGCCATGGGACGCAGCGCCGGGTGGCTCGCCTATGGTGCCGCGATCGCAGGCGAAGCCAGTATGGTGCTCAGCGTCGAAGACATTTGTGGCGCGTTGGCCGATGAAGAAATCGTCAACCACGAGACCGGCGAGTCGCGGAAAGTAATGGCACTGGACCGTGTGGTCGATCGCATGGTCGACATGATGCTGGCTCGTGAACGCGAAGGTCGTCAATACGGCACGATCGTGATCGCCGAAGGGATGGCCGAATACCTACCTACCAAATACCTCGAAGGCGTCAGCCGCGACGATCATGGACACATCAATATCTCGTCAATCAATCTATCGACGATGATGTCCAAATTGGTCAGCGAGCGTTACAACGAAAGAACGGGAAAAACTCGCAAGGTCAACGGATTGCAACTCGGTTACGAAGCCCGCTGCGCCCCGCCACAAGCCTATGACGTCATGCTCGGCTCGCAATTGGGTGTCGGTGCCTATCGGGCGCTCGTCGAAGAAAAACTTAATGGCGTGATGGTCTCGGTTTCAGGCCAATTCGATTTGCACTTCGTCCCCTTCAGCACATTGGTGGACCCGGAAACGCTGGTCACCAAAGTGCGATTTATTGAGCAAAATAGCGATTTCCATCGCTTGGCACGTTTCTTGGAAACCTGTATCGATAACTAATCGGGCTCGGCAACCAAGCCGTTGCTCACCGTCCGCGGGCGGCGAATAAAATCGTCGAATTGGGCGAACGTGGTCCCCTTTGCCGCCTCGCTCGCTAGGCCATTCCGCAGCGGCGACCGAAACTCAACACGATTTTTCGCTTCAATCGATCGGCCCCCTCAAAAAGCCAGCCTCCCCCGAGGTTGGCTTTTTTTGTGTCCCTGATTTGCTTCCATGGGGGGGGAATCATAGGAAAACTGGATCCTCAGGGCGAACCAAACGGATCGTTGCAGCGGGAAAGGGGGTACCGGAAGTCGGCAAATTCATCGTTTCCGCTAGAAACTTCTGTTTCGCGGAGGGGTTAAAAGCATCAGCTGAGTTCGACACGGTTGCCTGCATAACCGGTGTGCCCGCCACAAAACCTCCATTCTGGGCGACTCATCGAAGGCTTCGTGCGAGGAATTCAGCAACTCGTGATTAAGATAACCGGGTGGCGCTTTGGCAGAGTGTCGCCCGCAGCCAATATCGCCCGCTTTGCATCACAGTGGCTTCCTCTTCCACGGAATCGTTTTTTCGAGCATGAAATACTCGCTCCTTTTCCTCACCGTCGCGTTTGCTGTCTCGGTCACGCCCCGCGTATCGGCTCAGCAGCCCCATTCGCCTAGCTCCACCCCCGATGGGCAACAGGTGCAAACGCAATCCGCCCCCACCGACGTTCGCGATTCAGCGACCGATTCGCAATCGGATTCGGGAAACGATGCTCCCCCAAACCTTGACGCCGCGACGCCCCCCACCGCGTCGGCGGTGGCGTCACCCCAACCCGGCAACGCCGAGTCCAAGGACAGCGGCAAAAGCAATCCCGCTAAGAATGAGCCTGCGATGGCTCAAGAAAAATTCGTGTTCAATTTCTCGGGGGCAAGCTGGAAGGACGTATTGGAATGGTTTTCCGAGCAAGCCGACCTGTCGCTTCAAATTGATCGTTTCCCCAACGGTTCGGTCTACTACGTCGACCCAAGTCGTTCGTATAATGCTGCCGAGAGCTTGGATATCTTAAATCGCTTGTTGCTCGATCGCGGTTACGCGTTGGTCCGCCGCGGACGGATGCTGTTGCTGATTGATTTGGAAGTCGAAAATGCCGCTAACTTGATCAGCGAAGTGGCCGAACTGGTCACGCTGGACGAACTGGATGACCGCAGCCGCAGCGACATCGTCAGCTGTGTCTTTCCGTTGGGCAGTTTAACGCCCGATGCGGCGCGACAAGAAATCGCACAGCTCGTCGGTCCTTGGGGACGCACGATCGTGTTGGACAGCGCACGGCAAGTCAAAGTCACCGAGACGGTAGGCAAATTGCTTGCCATCCGCCAATTGCTCGAACATGCACGCCAAGCCGATTCGAATATCGTTGAAATTGTGCTCCAGCATCGCGGCAGCGACGAGATGCTCGAAATTGCTCGCCCCTTGATCGGACTCGATCCAGGCCAAAACGCCAACGATGAAATTCGCATCTCATTGGGTCTGTATGGCGAACGTATTTATGCGACCGGCTTGCCAGGCAAAGTCGCGCTGCTGGAAAGCATTATCAGCAAGGCTGACAAACCACTTGCCGCAGCCGACCCAAACGCTCAAACCGAAGTCGCGCTACCGGTCTTCGAAACTCACTCGGTCAAGACCGCCGATTCGGCCACCGTGTTTGATGTGCTGCAAACTCTATTGGCGGGAACCCCGGACGCACGCATTGCGATCGATCCCAAGACCAACGCGATCGTGGCATTTGCACGTCCGGAAACGCAAGCGATGATTGCGGCCACGATTGCGAAGCTCGAAGGTAACGGACAAGACTTCAAAGTCATCAATCTGCGTCGTCTCGATCCCGCCCAAGCATTGTTGACGATCAACAAATTTTTTGGCGTCACGGCCGAAGGAGGCAGCGGTCCGATCGTCGATGGTGACCCGCTAACAGGGCGTTTGTGGATTCGTGGCACAAGCGAGGAAATCGCCATGATCGAACGATTGATCGGCGAACTCGAAGGCGAAGACGTGCTCGGGTCGATGAGCGAAAAAGTACGTGTTTTGCCCTACACCGGCCAAGCAGCCGAAGATGCACTTCGCCAAGTCCAAAGCATTTGGTCGACGCTAGGCCGCAAAAACGACATTCGCACGATCCGCACTTCGGGTGCGTCTTCCTCGGGCAACGAGATGCCCGAACGACGGGTGCACCCGGAAAAACCGGCCAGCAGCAACCAGCCTAGCTTTGAATCGGCCCCCTCGGACGACCGCCTGCCCCGATTGCCGATCGACAGTCGCACCGGAGTCCAATCCCGTCACGCGTCCGACTACCAACTTGTCACTGCTCCCATCGCTGACGACGAGGCCAGCACTCGGGAAAGCCAGATTTCAACCTCCAGTGCAGTCACCTCTAATGCTGCAGCGACCGACAGCCGCTCGACCGCGGCGGACAGCTCGTCCCCCGAAGTTCGCTTTCAATACCAAGGATCCGACATCGTGATCCAGTTCTCGCCTGCGGGAATGATCGTTGCATCGGAGGACACCGAAGCCCTCGACGCCTTCGAAGCTTTGATGCAATCGTTTTCTTCGTCGACCAGTGCCCAGTCCGAATTGCCAACGATTTTTTGGCTCAAGTACGCTAAAGCCGATACCACGGCGGAATTAATCGCCAGCATTTTGGGCGGCGGCGATAGCGGCATGTCAGCAATTGCGGATCCCCTTGGTGGTTTGGGCGGCGGAATGATGGGGCTGCTCGGTATGGGCGGCGGCGGAGGTGGCGGTGACGAATCATCCGCCAAATCGATCCTGACGAGCACCGGGTCGGTCAGCATCGTTCCCGACGCGCGTTTGAATGCGTTGATCGTGCAAGCCAATGCGATTGATCTCGAAACCATCGAAATCATTCTGCGAAAACTTGATATCCAAGAGAGTCCCGAAGACGTCGAAGTCGTTGCCAAACCGGCCTTGATTCCTGTCATCTACCAAGATGCCAAGAGTGTCGCCGAAGTGGTCAAGAGCGTGTTTGCGGACAAAATGAAATCGGCGACCGACTCGAGCCGCGGTGGTGGTGGCGGACAACCCAATCCGCAAGACATTATTGCAGCACTTCGTGGCGGAGGCCGCGGGGGACGTGGAGGCAGTGGCGGTACTGCCACCCAAAGCGAACCAGCAAAAATTACCGTTTCAGTAGATGAACGCAGCAATTCACTGATCGTGACCGCAACGCCCCAAGATTTCAACCAAGTGCGTGAATTGGTACTCGCGTTGGATGAGGGTGGCATGCAGACCGAAGAACGCGTCGAAGTGGTGACCCTCAAAGGTGACATCAAAGCCGATATCGTCAAACAAGCACTTGAATCGATACTCGGAGCCAGCGTGAAAACAGCGAGCTCGACCGCCGATTCGAAAACCAGCAGCACATCATCGACCTCCTCGACCAACGGAAGTACGACCACCCCCAGCTCGGACGACATCCAACGTCGAATTGAAATGTTCCGCGCGATGCGGGGCGGCGGCGATACCGGAGGCGGTCGTACCGGCGGATTTGGTGGCGGGAATGGCGGCGGCCGAACCGGCGGCGGCGGCGGCGGCGGACGTACATCCGGCGGTGGTGGTGGTCGCGGTCGTTAATCGCCTCCCAAATCTCACCAACTCGATCGCGGATTGTGAAATGAATTCTTCCGCGAATTGCGTTACACTTGAAAGAGTCGCTGACCGCCCCCCACTGAGCGACGACTGCATCGCGGCATCCCCTTACGCCGCTTGACCCCGTACATTGCTAGAAAGATCGAAAAGATGATCATGCATGCTGGTGAAATCCTGAAACGACGCGGATTACTCACCCCTGAACAACTCGAACAAAGCCGGCAAAGCGACTCACCAAGCGTCGTTCAAGCCGCGATCGAGTTGGGATACATTGCCGAGCGTGACGCACTCGGTGCCTTGGCCGAAGAAGTCGGACTCGATTACGTCGATCTCCGCGAAACCGACGTCGACCTAAAGGCGCTCGAAGGTTTTCCGCAAAAACTGATCTACCGCCAATCGCTGTTCCCGATTGGATTCGAGGATGGTTCGATCGTCGTGGCGACGTCCGATCCGCTCGACCTGTATCCGCTTGACGAAGCGAGTGCAGCGACCGGCAAAAACATTATTCCGGTGGTAGCCGAACGTGCTGAAATCGCACGCTTGGTCAAACAGCATCTTGGCGTCGGTAGCGAAACGGTCGAAGGCCTGATGGCGGCGGTCGATGACGACGACGTCGAATTGCTCGATGCGTTTGAATCCGACGGCAGCGAATTGAGCGAAATGGCGCAGGAAGCGTCGGTCGTTCGATTGGTCAACGAAATCCTGCTGGAAGCGATCGAAACGCGAGCGAGCGATATTCACATCGAAAGCCAATCCGATGGGATCCAAATCCGTTATCGCATCGACGGCATCCTGCATCCTCAACCCGCTCCACCAGAGATCAATCGATTCCAAGCGGCGATCATTAGCCGACTGAAAATCATGGCTCGGATGAACATTGCCGAGAAACGATTGCCGCAAGACGGACGGATCAAATTGCGGGTGCACGGCCGCGAAGTCGATATCCGGCTCAGCGTGATTCCGATGATCCATGGCGAAGGTCTGGTCATGCGTGTGTTGGACAAGTCATCGATGGTGTTCAACCTCGAAGGCTTGGGGATGAACCCGCAAATCTACGAAACGTTTAGCAAGATCATCGAGTATCCTCACGGCATCGTGCTGGTCACCGGCCCGACCGGCTCGGGTAAAACGACGACGCTGTACAGCAGTTTGCTGCAGATCCGCAGCCCCGAAACCAAGATCATTACGACCGAAGACCCGGTCGAGTATCAGCTTGATGGCATCAACCAGATTCAAGTCCATCCCAAGATCGGATTGACATTTGCTGCTTCGCTTCGCAGTATCCTGCGTCATGACCCCGACGTCGTGCTGGTGGGGGAAATTCGTGACCTCGAGACCGCTGAAAATGCAATCCAAGCATCGCTAACGGGTCACTTGGTATTCAGTACGCTGCACACCAATGATGCCGCTGGAGCGTTCACCCGGATGGGCGACATGGGCGTCGAGCCGTTCTTGGTCGCAGGGACTGTCGAAGCCGTGATGGCTCAGCGACTAGTGCGTCGTCTGTGCAAACACTGCAAAAAACCGATGACCGATGCGAAGTCCGAAGTGCCAAGCGACTTCCCCTGGGATCGCGCCGGCGACGCGGTGCTGTATCGCAGCGTCGGTTGCCGCGAATGTCGCCACGTTGGCTACTCCGGACGGATGGGGATTTACGAATTACTTGTGACCTCCGATACCATTCGTCAACTCGCCCAAGACCGCGCCAGCAGCTGGGACATCCGCAAAGAAGCGGTGAAAAACGGCATGCGGACGCTGCGAATGGACGCCTGGGACAAAGTCATCGCGGGACAAACCAGTGTCGATGAAGTGCTGCGTGTTACCAAGGGCGAAGCAATCGCCTAAGCAGGCATGGAAAAATAGGCAGTTAGCATCGTGCAGGCCCGATTTTTTGCAGGCCCGATTTTCAGCAGGCCCGATTCCAAGTCAGCCCGGTTCTTAGCGACCACATCCCATTCCGAACTCCCACTTTCAAACTTCTAGATCGCCCGCCCCAATGCCAACCTTTGCTTACACCGCCCGCGACTCGAGCGGCAAACAGGTCAACGGAACCATCGAAGCGGGTACAGAGCGTGAAGTCACCTCGATGCTGTCCGAGCGGTCTTTGTTTCCGGTCAAAGTCAGCGACGTTGCCAAAAGCAAATCCCCTTCACTGGGCAGTTTGTTCAATCGTCGCCAAAAGGTGAACGGACAAACGATGGCGGTCTTCTACAGTCAACTTGCCTCGCTGCTGCGAAGTGGCGTGCCGATGATTCGCTCGCTAAACGTTCTCGGCTCGCAAACCTCTAACGCGGTTCTGAAAGAGGTCTTGCACGACGTTCGCGAACGGGTCGAGGAAGGCGAAACGCTGGGCCAAACGATGGCTCGCTATCCAGGTGTCTTTAGTGACATGGGAACCAACATGGTGCGGGCCGGCGCCGAGGGTGGATTTCTCGAAGATGCACTCGATCGCGTCGGCACGTTCACCGAACTACAGGAAGACCTCAAAGGCCGCACGGTCAGCGCGATGGCCTATCCCGTCTTCCTGTTTTCTGTTGGCAGCGTGGTGATTGTCGCATTGCTGGTTTTCTTCGTTCCCAAGTTTGACATGCTGTTTGATCGGCTGCGTCGCAAAGGCGAAATGCCGTGGGCCACCGAAGCGCTGTTAAGCTTCAGCCAATTCCTACAGCAATGGGGCTGGTTATTCTTGCTCGCGATGGTGGTTGTTTTGATCTTGCTCAAAATCAAACTCGACAGCGAATCGGGCCAGGAGTGGGCTGACCGTATCAAATTAAAAATCCCTGTGCTCGGCGATATCCTGATGAATCTCGCCGTCGCTCGGTTCTGCCGCGTGCTCGGAACGCTGCTTGGTAACGGGGTTCCGATCCTGAGGTCACTCGAAATTAGCCGCAGTGCAACCGGCAACCGATTGCTCAGCAAATCGATTGCCAATGCGACCGAGAACATCCGTAGTGGGGAAAGTTTGGCGTCGCCGCTGCGGGCGTCTGGCTACATGCCCGTTAGCGTGACCGAAATGATCAGCGTCGGCGAAGAAAGCAACTCGTTGGACCGCGTGCTGCCCGAGATCGCCGATTCACTCGAAAAGCGAACATTTCGCCGACTCGATTTGTTCGTCCGCTTGCTCGAACCGCTGATGTTGCTAATCATGGCTGTGTTGGTGCTTGCCGTCGTCATGGCACTACTGGTTCCCGTTTTGAAGAGTAGCACCACGCTATAACCTACCTGTGATTCCCCCCGCCTGTTGCCTGGCGATGCCCCGACACACTGCGGCATCGCCACGTCAACACTCGCCCCGCTTGGTTTTACGATGCAAACAATCGCTTGCCGATACGTTTTTTTGGCCTTCACCCTGCTTGCCATACCCCTGCTTGCCATACCTTCATTTGCAGCGGAACCGGGACCTGCGAAGCCGTCCGCACTGAAGACGGACGCCTTTGAATCGATTGACGATTTGGTTAACGAAGCGATCGAGCAAAATAAACTTCCGGGTGCCGTGGTCACCATCGGCTATCAAGGCAATCTCGTCTTCCAGCGGGCCTATGGCTATCGCCAGATCGAACCCACGCCGGTACCGATGACAGTCGACACGGTGTTTGACCTTGCCTCGTTGACCAAACCGATTGCGACTGCCACCAGCGTGATGACGCTTATCGATAAAGGACAAATCGATTTGGAGGACACGGTCTCGCAGCATTTGCCCGAGTTTGGCAATCATGGCAAAGAGGGGATCACAATCAAGCAGTTGTTGCTGCACACCAGCGGGCTGACACCTGACAATGCGATTTCTGATTACACCGAATCGCCCGAGTCCGCGATACAGAATGTAATGAATTTGGGACTGAATTATCCGACAGGTTCAAAGTTTCGCTATTCCGATGTGGGCTTCATTGTGCTCGGAGAAATCGTTCGTCGCAAAACCGGAATGGAGCTGAATGCCTATTCGCAACAAGCCATCTTTGCGCCGCTGGGGATGAAAGAAACAAGCTACAAACCGGCGACGCCACTACAGCAGCGTGCCGCCACGACGCAGCAACGAAACGGACACTGGATGCAAGGCGAGGTTCACGACCCACGAGCCTATGCGCTCGGTGGTGTCGCCGGACATGCGGGGCTGTTCAGCACCGCGGCGGATCTGGCCGTTTACGCAACCGCGATGTGCAACCGCGGAAGCCTTGATGACACCACGATCGTATCGAAAAAAACCTTTGATGCGATGACCGCTGCCTACGTCGTTCCCGGCGATGCCTTGCGTGGTCTCGGCTGGGACAAGCAATCCGGGTACTCATCCAATCGGGGCAAAACGATGACAGCCACCGCGTTTGGCCACGGCGGATTCACCGGCACCGCGATGTGGATCGACCCTGAACTGAAACTCTTTGTGATCTTCTTAAGCAATCGAGTTCACCCCAATGGCAAAGGCAGCGTCAACGCGCTCGCGGGGGAAATCGGCACGATCGCTGCCGACGCCGTAACGCAGTAAGCCACTGGCATACTGCCTCGGCAGTTTCTGATCGCCAAGCAGCGAAATGCCATGGACTCGATCAACACCCGCAGCAGCAAACGCTTAGGTTGCTAAGCAGGTCACCTTCCCTAAGCGAAGCTAAGGAAAGGTCATGTTGCGGATGATGACGGTCGATAGGCCTATCCCACAGATGCACTATTCCGCAACAACTCGGATGGCGGCAGTCGCAATCGTTTCATGAACGACGCTGGTAGGATGAATGATGTCCCAGTAAAGATAGGTTTCGCCTTCAGCCGGAGAGATCAATCCAGCCTGGATGTCGGCAAGGGCTGCGTCGGTGGTATTCGTAAGGCCAAATAGCCTTGGAAAGATCGTTCCCAGGAAAGTCAAAGTGTAGGTGTCGAGACGATGGATGGTAATACCAAGTTCGGACTCAAGCGATTTGAGTCGTCGGCTCATCTTGCGATTAACTTGTCCTGCGAACATGTTCAGTATAAAGCCTTCAAATGTTCCGCCGACCGCGGGGGTTAATCCAACCGGGGAAAGCGACGGAATCAAAAACTCATCGGCGCCTGATGCGGCTAATGCCCGTACGTGTTGCTCAATATTGTTGACAATGGAGGCGGGCGCATTGTAGGTAAACAAATCGTTGGATCCGGCCCAAAGAATGGTCAGCTGGTTGGGATCAGACACGCCTACCGAGGAAAGGTAAGCTTCGACTTGTTCTCCGACCGTGGGAATCATGGTTCCCGGAGGGACTTCGAAGATGCCTTCGGGCGGTGCCTTATAGCCGAACCCGGTACTCGATCCGCCAATGGCAAAGTTGAGCAATTGCGAGTCAGAAAGCCCCCATTGTTGCTGCAGAAAATCGATCCAGATCGGGCCGTTGGAAAATCGACCTTCGAAGTAAATATCCGCTGGGGGGATTCCGGTCGCGGCAAAGCTATTTCCGGTATCGCTGAGGCTGTCGCCAAAAACGACCACTCGGCTGTACTGGGCTTGGACGTTGCTGGCTGCCAATACCACAAATACGGCAATGGCGGTGAATGCAAAGCGAGTCATTCGATACATTTCAGATTCCTGAGAAAGGGCGGAGGAACCCCCACAGCCGGG
Source organism: Novipirellula sp. (assembly GCF_041583735.1). Taxonomy (NCBI): domain Bacteria; kingdom Pseudomonadati; phylum Planctomycetota; class Planctomycetia; order Pirellulales; family Pirellulaceae; genus Novipirellula; species Novipirellula sp. The sequence goes on along the minus strand of NZ_JBFHFD010000078.1, from coordinate 3,789 downwards.
GGCGTGATAGGAATCCGCAATGTAGGTCGAGGGGGGGCCGTTTGGCTATGCAGCCGAGCGGTTTTTTGATGCATATTTAATGGCTGGATTCGTCCTAGGAGGATTAGGTAAAAAGTGTGGGGCGGATATTCCACGGATAGCAATCAGTTGCGTCAATCTTGATGTGTTTCAAACGCATGTGAAGCGAGGCCTTATCAGCTGCTTTTCCACATCGATCATGGGATTGCCCGCTAACAGCTTGTCGTTGTCAACGCTTAAAGTCAGACCGTTAAAATCGATTTCGGGCAGCAGTCACCGTCCAGTTTTCCGAAAATTAGATTGCGGAATCCTTTCAGCTACCGTTTCGTTATCATGCAGAGGCAGGACCCCGCCGTTTCGGGTGCATTCGGTTGTCTGCGTAAAAATCCGTGCGAGTAAGAAGATACAACCACCACAGCGATGTCGCTAAAAGCCCCCTCCGGCATTCGTCAAAGCTGAAGCTGTTACCAGGCATGATGCGTATCCCACAGTTGACACGGCTACTGGGGCAGGAATCGGCTTTCGATACAGGCCATCAATTGCTTTAGGTGGGGCTCGGCGACTTGGTAGTAGACGCGGCGTCCCGCTCGCTCGCTGGTGAAGAAGCCGCACCGCTGCATCAGCCGTAGATGCTCCGATGCGACGTTGTCAGGGATCTGGCAATCGGCAGCGAGTTCGCCAACGGTGTAGCGTCCCGTCAACAACAGTTGGATCATCCGCAATCGCACCGGATGGGCAATCGTCTTCAAACACTCTGCGGCCTCCGCAAACGCCGTGCTGCCGCTAACCGTCGGCCGCACCTCCGGCTTTAGCGATGCACGGTCAACCGATTTCGCGGACGTCGATACTGCTTTCTTTTTTGCCATAGAGGATCTCCAAACACTAACCTATCGCGAGCTCACGAGGTGTCAATCGAAACCGCAGGATTTGTGTGCAAACCATCATGGGCAGGGAACCGGCGGCGGTGGATCGCCCTGTTTGGGGTGATTCCTGGTCGATATCCAGCCTTTTTCGGGCCCGAAGGCGTTAAACCCTCGTGTTTTTGCGGGGCGGCCAGCGCAGGCTTCTTTCGCTACAATGAAGCTGCTCGCTACGATGGCGGTGCCCCTCTCAGCACTGATTGCATTGTTTCACCGTCTGGTTCATCTCCGCCTCGAGAAAGAAATGCATTTTTACGCTTCCACGTTTTACGCTTCCACGTTCCGTGTGATTTTGACCATCGTGCTGGTCACCGCTGCGATCACCCACTGGGATGCGGCGGCCATCGCTCAGGAAATGGCGGATGCTCCGCAGGATGCCGTGGAAACGGAGACATCGGACGCCCCTGATCGCAATGATTCTGCGGAGCTTGAAGATCCGCAAATCCAAAAATGGATCGAGAACCTGGGGGCCGATTCCTTCGCGATGCGAGAGCGAGCAGCGAGCCATTTGATGCAGCGAGGAATCGATATCTTGCCGGCATTGCGTCTTGCGTCCGCCAATGCGACCGACCCCGAAGTCCGACTTCGCACCGAACAATTGGTTCGCCAATTAACCGAGGGCGATCTGCAAATACGTATCGATGCCTTCTTGGCCGGTGATGAAGTCGAATTTGATGGATGGCGTGAAACCCAAGACTTTATGGGGGATTCACCGAGTGTTCGTGAAATGTTTGTCGAACTGATGCTCGAACACCCCGATATCACCAAGTCGCTGGCGGGGTCGCCTCGTGAACGCTTCATGGCGATGACCGCAGCGATGGGGCGCGTCCAAAACAAAATGTTCGTTCAACTCGAAGTCCCCAGCCGTGCTGATGTGATCGCATTGCTATTGCCGGCAAACGACCCCAACGTGCCCTTCAAACAAGACTTTGAAAGCTTGATGATTTCATTGTTGCGAAAAGAAGCTGCCAATCGTCTTCATCGCGACATCCAACTGGGCGGCCCCACCGACGCACTCGTTAGCGGATGGCTCAATCGCAGCAGTCTGAACAATCGGGCCGAGATCCTGTTCTTTGCGATGAGCTGGGATTTACAACGCGCACTTCCGCTGGCACGACGAACGTTGGCCGAAGCGACCTCGGTCGAAACGATTGCAATGGCACTGCAAACGATCTCACGTTTTGGCGACAAAGCCGACACGGCGTTGGTGGTCAATTTGCTCGATGACACGCGTGTCGTCAGCGAACGCGGGTATGCTCGCGGTGAAAAACTGACGACTCAATTAGGCGATGTCGCGATGGCGACAATCGCTTTGATTCACGACGTCTCGCTTACGGACGTTGGATTCACGCGTGCGGAACGCCATCCGACGTTCAGTTTTCTGCTTGACGACTTGGGGTTTCCCGACAAGACCGCCGACGACGACGTGTCGCGTGAACAGGCCCGGGAACGAGTCAACGGGCTGATCCAAAAACACTTGAAAAACCAAGAGTCGAGCGACCGCAGCTAGTCGTCCCGCAAAGGTTGCAGGCAATCATCTGCAACGTCGATGCCTCGAGCAAGGCAACTTCGTGGGCCGCTGAGCCCCGCGAAACCCGGTTGCGATCCATTCTCTAACCGCAGTCGGATTACCGATCGCCAAACATCGACCAAGCTAGGGCAGCGGCGATATGTCTGAATTCCAGCAAACGACGCCTAGACGATCAACGGCGAGGAAGTAGACTGAAACCACGGTTTTTATGCATTCGCTGAGTCAACCGACTTGCTGCCGAATGGCTAGAAAACGCCGTGTTTTAGGAATCAATTGGGAACCGTGAACCACCACGAGACATTCCCAAACGCCCCCACACCACGCCGATTGATAACGGCCGCCCATTCCGCTGTCGCTACAACTCATCCAACCCGCACAACCGGAGCGGAACTATGCCAGCCATGTCCTCACGCAATTGGACTTTACGCGAAATCACCGATGTGTTTTGCAACCATTGGAAAATGATCAGCACCTTGGTCGTGTTGTCGATGATCGGACTTGCTGCCGTCCTGTTTCAATATCCGGATACCTATGAATCCGAAGCCAAGTTGTTTGTACGGCTTGGTCGCGAGAACGTCGGACTGGACTCCACCGCGTCGACCGGGCAAACCGTCAGCCTGAATGCGAGCCGAGAAGCCGACATCAATTCGCTGATCGAACATTTGGAAAGCCGATCGATCATCGAAAAAGTGTTCGAGAAGCTCTCACACGACGAGACATTTGCAACGCCCCGAGAGCGTGAAATTGCGATCTCGAGCCTGGCGAAAAAGGTGACCATTTCGTCGCCACGATCCTCGTACGTGATCCGCGTTTCCTGCACAGGGGAATCCCCCGAACGGGCGCAACAGACCCTCGATGCAATCTTAGCCACCTTTCGCGATGAGCACATGCGAGTGACGCGGAGCAGCGGATCGTTTGATTTCTTTGATGTACAAACGCAATCGCTTCAACAGCAACTCGAAAAAGCGAACCTCGAACTACGGGACCTCAAAAGTAGCTACAAACTGGCATCGTACGAAGGACGACGCCGCGGACTCGAAGAAGAACTTGCCCGCGTCGATCGCGACGTTGCCGAGTCGCGTACTAACCTCGCTTCATCGGAAGCGAAAATGTTAGCGCTGCGTGATAAGCTGTCACAACTGCCCCAATCTTTGGTTCGCCAAATGGTCGGCGGCCAACCGAATGATGGATTGGCGGCGATGCGTGAGCAGCTCTTCCAGCTCGAAGCGAAAGAAAAGGACCTGCTCGCTCGCAAAACTAACGATCATCCCGAAGTCGCAGCGGTCCATCACCAATTGGAAACGCTGCGTAGCGTGTTTG
>NZ_JBFHFD010000077.1:0-19634 GCF_041583735.1 Novipirellula sp. | reverse complement strand
AGCTCTGCCGCACGCGCCAAACAATAGATCACTTCGCGACGCGAACGCTCGAGATCTTGGGTTCGCTGCTGAACTTTTTCCTCCAATTGCGACGCATGTTTTTGTAACTGATCTTGAAACGATTTCGTCAGCAGTGCGTTTCGCACACGAGGTGCGAGTTCCATCGGATCCACTGGTTTGACCAAAAAGTCAGTCGCGCCCAGATCTAAGCATTTGAGCTTCACTTCGGCTTCACTGTTCGCCGTCAGAATCAAAACTGGCAAGTGACGAAACTCGGCACGCTCTCGAAGCTGGCGAAGAATCGTGATCCCATCGACTTCGGGCATGTTGATGTCAAGCAGCACGACATCGGGACGGTTGGCACAAATCAGATTCAGTGCGACCGAGGAATCGGTTGTCATTTCAAACGAACTGTAACCGGCTTGCTCGAGATGCTTTTTGGCGACCAAGACATTCGCGATCTCGTCGTCAACGATCATGATCTTGCCTGACAAGTGCGCAGCAGACTTTGCAGCCACATGGGATCCGAGCGGGACCGCGGCGCTAGGGAACAGGTTCGAAGGCGTGGGCGAGGAAGCGATTGAGCTAATCATGGCCGGCGTCACAATGCGTTAAGAAGATTTCAGCTCCTATAGCATGGCTCACACCTAAGCACGTCTCGGCAATGCAGCCACGGTCGCATTGGAATCATCGTTGGATCAGGTTAAATGGAACGATCTTTCCGATTATGCCGACCATCGAACTTTGAACGACGCGCTGCGAGTGTTTACAACACGGGAACGACTAAACGTTCGCGAATGGATTGAATCGCATCGACACACTTCTCGCATTCCGGCAGGCAGCCCGATCGTACTGCTTCAACTAACGCGGACGCGGGCGCCGTGAATTCGCTGTAACCCACGGTTCCACCGGCTCCCTTTAACCAGTGAGCCAAATCAATCAATTCCTGTGTCGAGCCCGAAGCCACCAGTCGCCGCATCTCGGCAATCTGAGGATCAAGCCGGCCAACAAAATCGATAATGATTTCGCAGAACTCGCGATCATCTAGCGGTAACGACGAATGGATTGGGTCACCCACCGGTTCGCTGCGGGTGGCCGGAGGTTCGGGAACTGCCATTTTCGGCGGTGCTTGCGGCGGATCGGCACAGTCAACCGCTGGGATCACGATTCGTCGTTGCAGATCGCGAATGTCATCGAGCAATTGCTCCAACTGAGAACGCTCGAATTGCCCCGCTCCCCGCTCTAACATTGCCGCGGATTCTGTGAATACGCCTAATCCGACGGTCCCGCCCGATCCTTTTAGCCAGTGGGCTTCCGCCTTCAGCGTCTCGAAATCGTCGCTGGCAATCGCGGTCTCCATCGCCTGCAACCGTTTGTCGAGTCGAGAGACAAAGTCTGTCGTGATGGCTCGATAATCGGGATCGTTCATCGGCAACGTGGGATGGATCGGGGATGCGCCGTCGTATCGCAATGATGAATCCTCGGATGCCAAGTTGGACAGCAACGGATCTGCGGTGGGTGTTTCTTTGATGGGAACTGGATTTGCCACTTCCGAGCCATCAATCATCTCGGATGTTTCAGGCTGTACAGCGTCGTCTTCGCCAAGATAAGCTTGGGCGTGGCTAAGCAGTTCGTCGATGTTGACTGGTTTGGTCAAGAAATCGTCACAACCCGCATCGATACATTTCTCGCGATCTCCCTTCATTGCGTTTCCGGTCAACGCGATGATCGGCGTGGTCACCCCACATTCACGCAAACGCCGAGTGGCCGTGTAACCATCGAGCACTGGCATCTGCATGTCCATCAAAACGAGCGAATAATCGGACTCGCTCAGCAAACGGATCGCTTCGAGACCATTTTCGGCGGTCGTTACGATCGCGCCGGCACGTCCGAGCACCAATTCGATCAGTCGTCGGTTGGCTTCGCCATCGTCGACCACCAGAACCGGCAAGGCGGGCAAACGGATCAGTCCATTTTCCGAGACGTCGGGATGACTTTGGTTGGCCTGTGACTGGATTTCTTCTGGCGTGATCACGTCTTCCATCGCTTGCGGGTCGACCGGCAGCGTAATTGTGAACGTGCTGCCGACATTGACTTCGCTGGCCACGCTCAGATCACCTCCCATCGCTTCGGTCAAACGGCGGCTAATCGATAACCCTAGACCGGTGCCCCCGTACTTTCGAGTCGTCGAGCTATCGGCCTGGACAAACGATTGAAAAATTTTGCTCTGTTGGTCGGGGGTCATCCCAATGCCGCTGTCGACCACAGCGATTTTTAGCATCGCAGCGGAATCGTCCTCCGTCACAACATCGACAACAATTTTCACTGCACCTTCGTCCGTAAACTTGATCGCGTTGCCTACCAAATTGGTGATGACTTGACGCAATCGCGTCGGATCGGTTTGCATGATGCGAGGCAAAGGTGAATTGAATTCAACGTGGACTTCCAAGTTTTTCTCAACCGCGCGTTCTTGCAGCACACTCGCTACGGTCGTGATCGTCTCTTGGACGTTTGTGTCGATCATTTCGACCTGCAATCGACCTGCTTCGATCTTGGACAGGTCAAGGATATCGTTGATCAATTCGAGCAGATGTTCACCGCTGTTGTGGATCATGTTCAGATGGCCGATCGCCTCGTCCGAATTCGTTACCAATCCACGCCGCAACACATCGGTGAATCCGAGTACCGCATTCAGCGGTGTGCGAATCTCGTGACTCATGTTGGCAAGAAACGCGCTCTTGGCTTCGTTTGCGTTTTGAGCTTCATCGCGAGCATTCGCCAATTCGACCTTGTTTTCCTCGATCAACGTGATGTCGTCAAATGTCGCAAGAAATCCCTGTCCGGTGATCGGCGTGCAATTCACGCTGAAGGTCAACATACGGCCGTTCAATTCGAAATGCAGAATTCGATCGTTCACGGAATCATTGGTATGTTTGGCATCTTCCCACGGTAAAGTCGCTGCCGTTTTGTCAGGATGGATCCAAGCCAGTTCCGAGGTTCGCTTGCCTACCAATTCTTCGGAGGTGCAGCCCAGTAAGATCGCCAGTCGTTGGTTCGCGAACAGAATGCGGTCGCGTGAGTTCAACAAGAACAATCCCACCGTGAATGTGTCAAGCGCCTTTTCGACATGGGTGGGTACCGCCCCGGACGGATCAAGGTTTTCGAGTGTTTTGCGAAGAAAGAACGAAAACTGCAACAAGCAAGCGGGGATCAAAACAATCAACAACCACGCCGGTGCCCAGTGGTCCAAACCCAGTAGTCCGCCGGTTGGTTCGAAGGCAACTTGTAGTTCGCCCCATTGTTTGCCATGACGAAAAATGGGGACCCGCATTTGGTTCATGCCGTTTTCTGCATTAGCATCCCATGTCGCTTCATGTGCCCCCGCGGAAACGACGGTTTGTCCCTCGGTGTTTCGAAGTCCAATCGATAGCACTTGAGGGTCACGCTGAACGATCGACGCCAACGTCACGTGCAGTGAATCCACTTGTCCGGACGCAGCCATTGCGGTGCCGCTAATCGCGAGCGATTCACACAATTTGGCGCGTCCGCGCAAGATCTCTTCCTGCTCGTTGGGGAAAAATCCCCCGGCACTGGCGACCAGCAAACTGCCCGTCATCAAGCCCACAAGTCCGAAAGAAATTCGGATGCGGATCGGTATACGTTGAAATAGGTTCATGTTTTTTCCCGTGCTTCTTATTCGTCCATCTCTTGGTTGCGGCGGTCCATCAATTCTTCGAGTGACTCCCCATCGTCACTGACCCCGACGCCTTGCATAATCAGCAAGGGGTCGACCGCTCGCCATGCCGGCATATGTGCCAATAACCCCGATACAAGGAACCCGCTACGCAGGGCCCATGCCACAATCCCGACAGTAAAGCTCGATGCCGCCGCTCCGGCGGTTCCGACGACAATCAAGTCGCCTTGGATTTGGCTATCGAGTTGCTTTTGATAGTTGTCTAGCTGGTCCCACATTTCACCCGGTCGGGTCAACAGGGCGTAATCGGCGACTGAGATCGGCTGGATCGCCAACTCGTCGAATCCCATGTTTGAATTCTGTAGTTGGCTTGTCACCACTGTATCGGACCGATACTGACCATCGGTCCCTTGCTCTGCGTCGATCGTGATTTGGTTGGTGGTTTGAACTTCGAATACGGCAACCTTGTCCGTTTCCTCATTGTCAGTTTGCAAAAATTCAATCACGTTCTTGGTTTCGCCGAAAGCACTTAGTTTTTCATCCCGCTCGGACTGCATGCCTACCAAGTTGACGTTGTTGACATCGGCGGTTTCGTTATCGGATTCTTTGTCCGCATCCTTGTCGGTGTCGTTGTTTTCCGCTTCGGGTTCCGGTCGTGTGTCTGGTTCGGGCGTGGTGCTCAGCGGCGGCGGTGGTAGAGGAATCGCCGCGGGAAGCACGTTGATCACCACCGTCGCAACGTTGCTGTCGCTGGCCCCATCGTTCGCCTTCCACTGAAAACTAACCGTGCCGGTAAATCCCGAGTCCGAGGTGTAGACAAATTGGCCACTCGGGTCGACGGTCAAACTGCCGCTGGCAGGTGGCGTCACCAACACAGCCGTCAATGGATCGCCATCAATGTCCACCGCATTGCTTCGGAACACGCCGGACCCAAATTCCGATCGTTGGCCCGAAATCACGTTAACTTGCGTGTTGGTCATCACCGGAGCTGTGTTGACGCCCACCACGTTTGCGGTCGCGTTGCTGACCAGCGGTCCTTCGGCGGATCCGAGCGTGTCGGTAAAGCTAACGGAAACACGCATCGCACGACCGACATCCGCAGCCGAAAGGGTATACGTACTCGATGTGGCACCCGCAATCGCGCTGCCGTCACGCGTCCATTGATAGACAAAGCTGCCTAGTCCATCTGCATCGGCAATGCCGCTGGTGTCGGCGGACAAGGTCTGTCCCTGCGTCGCGACTCCGACGATGACGGGTTGTCCCGTGGCGACGTCGTTGACGGAAGTGGTGTCCACGATAATGTTTTTTGAATGATCCGTTGTCGCATCGGCCACGGTAATGGTCACCGTGGTGGAGGTCGCGGTGCCGACGGCCGCTTGGTTTTCGGTCGGATCAAACACCAGTTGGCGAATTGCGATTTGTGCCGCTGCGGCCGTGGAAGCGGTTCGCGAGTACACACCTCCGCCATCGTTGCTAAACCCGCTGGCCACGAGCGAAGCCGTGGTAAACGATCCATTGACATTGCCGCCGCTTAGTGAAACGGTGATCGACACATTGTCGCCGTCCACATCGGTGATCGTGACGCTGTCAAACACCGCCTTGGTGGCGTTGTCGTTCATCGTTTGGTTGGCCGTTCCGGCAATCACCGGAGCGTCGTTCTGATCGGTGATCGTGATGGAATAGTTGGCCGAGTGGTCGGGATCGCCTGAGATCAAGGCGTCATCGACTTCGACGCTGACATCAAGCGAGGGGTTGGTTTCAAAGTCGAGCGTCACGCCCGTTTTCAAGTGCAATTCGTTGCCGCCGACGATCTCAAACATGGCGGCATCGTCACCCGCCAGCGAAAGATCATTTGTTCCTGTTCCATCATCGGTGATGGCGATGTCGGCAACTTTGATGCTGCCGGAACTGGTGTCGGTATTCTCGCCCATTGTTGTGACGACGGGAGTCAGCGTGACCGTGGGCGCTTCGTTGACATTCGTAATCGAGATGGAAAGAGAATCCGAATCCTCAAACGTGACGCCAATTTGCGAATCATCTACCTTGACTGTTACATCAAGCGAGGGATTGGTTTCGAAGTCGAGCGTCACGCCCGCTTTCAAGTGCAATTCGTTACCACCGACGATCTCAAACATGCCTGCGTCATCACCGGACAACGAAAGTACATTGGTCCCGTTGCCATCGTCGGCGATTACGATATCCGAGATCTTGATACTCGAGCCCGTGTCGGCATCTTCCGCCAACGAGGCGAGTTTGTTGGTCAGCGTGACGGTGGGAGCGGTATTTGTACCTGCGGTTCCATATTGCCGAGCGAAGACGCCACTGGTGTCAACCTCACCGGTTTGATCCCCAGCCCCGCTCCAAGCGACGACGAAGTTGTTGACATCCAGCATCGCAACCGAAGCCCTGCTCTGCGTACCGGAGGTACTCTCGTTAACTCGGAATTCGCCACCAATTTCTGTGCCATCGGCAAGGTACTTCTGGCCGAAGACTCCCGACGAATCGGATTGTCCGGACTGCGATCCGTAGCCTTCCCAAACGACGATGAAGTTTCCATTTTCGTCCATCGCGATCGAAGGATCTTCTTGATCAAAGCTAGAGGTGGTCGCGACCGTTTGCGTCGACTCAACCGTGTTTCCGGTGTTGCTATAGCGCTGCAGATAGACATCGCTCGGAGTGATCGCCCCGGATTGCCGCCACACGATGACAAACGACCCGTCGCTGTGCATCGCCAGGGAGGCGTTGCCGGCGAAGGTACTGCCCGAGACGGTGACTTGGCTGCCCTGCTCATTGGCGTTGTCGTCAAAGCGTTGGAAATGGACTCCCGATGAATCGTCCCAGGCGATGACGAAGTCGCCGTTGGTATTGACCGAAATCGCAGCATCGTATTGGGTTCCGAAGGTGCTGCTGTTGACCCGGAATTCGCTGCCGACTGCGGCTCCGTCGGCATCAAACCGTTGAGCAAAGATGCCTGCCGAATCGACTTCGCCGGCTTGGGCACCATTGCCCTGCCACGCGATCACAAATTCGCCGGTTTGATTGTTCATCCCAATGATTGAATTCTTTTGGGTTCCCGAGGTGGTGGTGTTAGCAACCAGTTCGCCTGTCAACGCCGTGCCATCGGCAGCGAATCGCCGGTAATAAATGTCGTCCCCGGTCGCTCCTTGATTGCTCGTCCACGTTACGACAAACGTGCCGTCGAACGCGGATGAGACGCTGGCCCATTGTTGATCGTTGGTGATCGTTTCGTTGACGCGAAACTCGGACGTGATCGCCGATCCGCTTGCGTCAAATCGCTGGGCATAGACTCCCTTGCCCGATCCGTCTTGGTTCAGACTGGTCCACACGACGACGTAACTGCCATCGGCGGCCATCGACACCGCCTGTTGATTGCCACGGTCTTCAGCGCTGGTCACCTGTTGATCGCCGACTTCATCGTTAACCAAAAACTCATTTGATGCCGACAATGTTTCGTCGGCATCGGTCACGGTCACGGTAATCGCTTGGCTGTCCGAATAAGTGCCATCACTGACCGAAACCGTAACGTCGTACACGTTGTCGCCGCCAACGTCCCCGGGAACTTCATAGTTGGGTGGCGTCACGAAGCTCAATTCGCCCGTCGAGCTGTTGATCGTAAATTTCGTCGCATCCGCTCCACTGCTGATCGAATAGGTCAGCGTTTGCGCCGGAACATCAGCATCCGTTGCCGTGACCGTCGTCACCGCGACGGTGTTTTCAATGACGTTGATCGCTGCGCTTGCACCGCCTCCGTTGCTGCTGATCACGGGTGCAGTGTTCGCATCCGCCATAGGTCCTGACAATGAAAAACCGAATATTTGTTCTGACGCTGTGTCCAAACCGACATCGGAACCGTCCATGATGAGGGTGGCGGTAAAGCTGGATGCTGCGGATCCTAGGTCTGTCGTGGTTACGGTAAGTGCAAAAACGTCATTACCCGTTGCGGCAATGCTGTTGCTGCCAAAGGTCCCTCCGTCTTTGACCGATACGAGAATCTCACCCGCTCGGAGCGTATGTCCTCCAACATCGATTGTGTCTTCGACAAGATCGAGTCCCTGCAATTGACCGGACAAAATGAGCGGCTCGTCGATCAATGTTTGTAATGACCCCGTGGTGTTAGCTTCACCGACATCATCCGGAGTGAAATACTGGATTTTGTGATGCTGAGCGGAATTGGTATGAGCAAGCAAAAAACTTCCTTTGGCGAGCAGGACATCACCAACCAGGGTGTTCTTGGTAATCAAGGTGACGGCGTGGAATCCATAGCCGACGGGGTCGTCTAGCAGGATTTGGAACGTTCCGGCACTGTAGTCACCTTCGCTGTCGGGGCGAAAAATCACCAAGTCGTTGCGAGTGACCGTTAACGAATTCGTGCTGACGAGATTTTCGGTGTCGCGTGTGGCAAACAGAATGTCACCGGCTTGCAATGCGATCGTGCTACTGTTGCCAATGGTGATATCTTCGGTCACGTAGTGCAGCGCCTCAATATCGGCGCCGCCGGTGACGAACGACGACAGATCGAAGTAGCTTGAAAAAGTGCCGTCGGTCGTGCCAGCCACAGGATCGAGGCTATTGATGCTTCCGAAATCAATCACCTCACCCGCATCCCAGCCGCCTAACCCAGGAGCTCCGCTTCCCGAGACCGTTTCATCGGTACTCAAGAGGATGCTTGACACCATGGCGTGTTCGTAGGCGCCGATGTCAACCGGCCCATTACGCAATGCGCCGCGCTGGTCGATCGAGGGAGCACCGGTTGCGGTGCCTGCGTTGTACGCGGCGCTTCCCGCTGTAATAGCGTGCGTATTGGTCGAGCCCCCGTTGTTTGCAAGTGCCGCAAGATTGGGGTTGACTCCGGTCACGTCCGAGACAAAACCGGTGGCCGAACCCACCGTTTGAATCAAGTTGAATCCGTTGCTGGAAAACGCCCCCATCACATCGGCATTGCCGTTGACTCCGGTGTTTCCCGCCACGATCGTGTTGGATATCGTTACCACCGCACCACTGTTGAAGATCCCTCCGCCTTTATCACCTGTGTTCAACGTGATTGTTGAATTGGTGATCGTGATATTGGTATCGGTATACAGTCCCCCTCCATCGCTGCTAGCCGTATTACCACTGATGGTAACGTTGGTTAACGATCCACCATCGGCGCCGTGGAAATTGATCGCCCCCCCTTTGCCCGAAGCATTATTGTTGAACAACAACACACGTTGTAAGTTGGCAGTTCCATGGACGTGAATTGCACCACCATCGTTACTTGAATTGTTCTGCAGCATAGCGTCCGATAGATTCAACGTGCTTGAATCATTGACGTAGATCCCACCACCGTTGCTCTCATCGCCACCTTGGATTGTCATCGACGACATCGTGACCACACTGGTTCCTTGTAGTTCAAAGACGCGTTTGCCGAGCGCGCTACCGTCAATAATCGTCGATCGAGCATCCGAGCCGGTGATGGTTAGATTCTTATTGATCTCAAGCGTGTCAATGGTCAGATTGTAAGTGCCTGCACCAAGCACAATGGTGTCCCCGGCGGTCGCTAACGCGATTGCTTCGCGAAACGAGGTTAGGCCATTGGCAATTTGTTCATCGACTAAGGTGTCGACCGTGATCGTTGCTAGTTTGCCAGCCCAATTTTGTTGCAGCTCGGAACTGAATGCGACCTTCGACTCGATTGCTCCGGTGCGATATTCCAAGACCCAATCGGCAGCAAAACTGGCGTGCCCCGTATCGTCATCACTGGCCGCGACATCGGCGCCGGTTAACGTACTGACCGAATCGATAAGCGTGCGGCCGTTCTCACCCGATGCCAGGTCACATCCGTAAAACAGAATGTCGGCATCGACGTTGAGCGAGGAATTCCATCCCGCAATTTGCCCAGCGTACCCGTCGAGATTCTCGCTGCCGAGCCAAACATTGCCCAAGCGAACGGCAAAATCTTCGGCGTGCGAAACAATATGCAGTGACGAAACGTTGGAACGCGCAGAAAGAATCTCGCTGATCTGGTCCACGCCATCCCGCTGTGCGTCCAGCACGAAAACTTCAAAATTACGCTCTGACTGACCAAGATCTTCCAGTAATTGCTCGAGATGCTGGACGCGTGAATCGACCACGACAATCTCGACCGCAGCTTGAGTCGCCTGGTTTTGCGAGGCCGTATCGAGCGACGAGGATTCACTTTCGGCGGGGGCAACCTCTGCCACCATCACTGCGGAATCGTCCGCAGCATCCATGGCGGCAGCGTCAATTGGCGAGGCACTAAATAGAATTCGCGGCTCGAGCGGCGAAAGTTCTAGACCTCGCTGCCACGAGCGACGTGAAACCGGTCCTCGCATCCTATTGCGTGTGCAAACCGCCAATTGATCGAGCATCAACCGAGATTGCTGCCACCAATTGCGGGTTCGAAAGGACATCGGGTGTTACTCGTGAGGTTACGCGTAGAGTCGAGACTTTTTGATTTGTAACGCTTACTGACCAATAAAAAGTTACCCGACGACTAACGGTGAGGACGGGATTGCTCGGCAAGATAAACATGGGTGGATAGTTAAGGTGTGACGATTATTCCGCCAACGCAGGTATTAACGTCATACACAGTAAGTCCTTCGTTTTTCGGTGCATCCGTCTGTTTCTGATCTGCTAGTTGTGCCGATCTAGAGGAATGGTGGGATCATTCCGTCGATTTCCACTGGACATCACACAGGACGGCCGAAGCGATCACCGACGAGAAAAACATTCATTTCCGGGCAACTCGAGTGCACCAGACTCGTATGAAAATGTTCAACGAAACGACTGGACAACAGAGCACCCAAGCCATTGGGTGTCGCTCGTTAACCCAGATTGCAGTGCGATCGTGGGTGTTGTTTGTTGCTGCAATCACATGCACCTCGGCCGATGCCCAATATCCGATCGATTTTCGTGTCGATACGCTGCAAAGTGCTACCGAAAACCATGCCGTCAGCTCGCTGGATCCTTATCGAGCCCGAGCCACGTTGCTGCCGGATACCGTGCCCAACCAGTTTGCTAGCGATTCTTCGGGACAGCCGGTACATCCCGTTGCACCGATGTGGTGGGAAACTCCGCTCAGCCATTCGATCGGATTGGCGGAAAACACGATGGCGGTGGATATCCATTCGCTGATCGAGATGGCATTGGCTTCCTCGCCGTACATTCAGGCGATTTTGACCGAGCCTCAGATTCAACGAACGGAAATCACGATTGCCGATGCCGAATTCGACTCACTCAGTTTTGTCGAATCCAAATTTGTCGACACCAGTGACCCGGTGGGCAGCAAATTAACCACCGGTGACAACTCGGATCGATTCCGCGACGAAACGCTCAGCGGTGCTGCGGGCGTTCGCCGGAAAACGCGGTCGGGTGGTCAATTCGAAATGTCGCAGCGGGCGGGATACCAGGCCAATAACTCGACATTTTTGACGCCGAACCCTCAAGGCACCACACGGCTCGAATTCAGTTTTACTCAGCCGTTGATGAAAGATCGCGGTACGACCTTCAATCAAACTCGCATTTTGCTCGCGCGTTTGGAAGTCGGCGAAGTGAATGCCGAAGTTCGAGCCAATCTAGAAAACCATCTCGTGGATGTCGCACGCGCGTATTGGGATCTGTTCCAAGCACGTGCTGAATGGTTGCAACGCAGTCGTTTGCTCGAATCGGCAAATCATCTGCACCAAATTTTGCTGTCGCGAAAAGGCGTCGATTCTCAACAACGGCAAATTTTGCGAGCAAGCGTGGCCGTCGCAAGTCGTCGTTCGGATCTGATCCGCGCCGAAGCCCGTATTCGTAATGCCCAATCGCGGCTGCGTATGTTGACCGGAAGCGAACAGCTGCGATTCGCACATCACCAAGAACTCACACCCCAAGATCAACCGTTCACAATTCCGGTGGAATTGTCGTTGCGCGAGTCGGTCTTTACGGCGCTCGAACATCGCGCTGATATCAATCAATCCATTCGTAAAATCCAATCCACGTCGGCGCGTGTGGGCGCAGCGCGTAATCAAGTGCTGCCGCGATTGGATTTGATTC
The DNA here is from genome assembly GCF_041583735.1 of Novipirellula sp. Lineage (NCBI taxonomy): Bacteria > Pseudomonadati > Planctomycetota > Planctomycetia > Pirellulales > Pirellulaceae > Novipirellula > Novipirellula sp. The sequence goes on along the minus strand of NZ_JBFHFD010000077.1, from coordinate 7,882 downwards.
TCAGCAGCTACATCGCAGGGCTCGATGGCAACCGCAGCTCACTGAGGGCGTTTGAAAATCAATTTAGTGATGGTCGCCCCAGCTATGCGGCGGGATTCTTGTTCGAACTGCCCGCGGGTAACCGGGCTAGCCGTGCGCGGCTGAATCGCAATCGTCTGGAGATGACGCGTGCGATGTTCGAGTTCCAGCAAACCACCGAGGTGGCGTTTGCCGAAGTCGAGATTGCTGCCCGCGAAACGCAAACGGCGTTTGCCGAAATGATGGTCAAACAACAATCAATCGTGGCACAGCAGCGTGAAGTCAATTATCTGCAACAGCGGTGGGAACTATTGCCTGATCCTAACGAATCCGCCGTCTTGTTGATCGACGACTTGTTGGATGCCCAAGAACGACTGGCCGACGAAGAACGTGCCTATGTCAACGCCCAGGTCGCCTATGTCATGTCGTGGGTGAATCTGCGAAAGGCGATGGGGATGTTGCTTCGATTCGATCATTTCTCGACGCAAGATGTCTCGGGAGAGGCAAACACGGCCGCCCCCGAACCCCCCCATGTCGACCGTGATTCTCCCGATCAAATGTATGGCGGCGATTCGTTTGACGAAGATACGCTGATGGGCAGTTGGTTCGGAATGCATGGGGACTCGGAGGCAGGCCCATGATCGCTTCGTTTTGGAATCCTACCAGCCGAGCGAAGCAGGCCGAAGTGACCGCACGACGGATTCGTTCGGAGGATTGGGTACGCCAGCAGATTACGGCAGCACGACAGCGTTCGCTCGCGCTAAAGCACGCGTCGGTCGACGCATTGGTTTCGCACACCAATCGGTTGCGGTTGGCTGCCCGGGAACAGCATCGCCAAGCCCATCAACACCTAGCCGCTAGCCAAGCATCCGCCAGCGAAGAGCTGTTTACGTCCGCCGCCGCTGCGGTGATCGAATCGATTCGACAAACGTTCGGGATCGAACTGTTTGACGTTCAACTGCATGCCGGATTAGTAATTGCATCGGATGCGGTCGCGGAAATGCAGACCGGCGAGGGCAAAACGCTGTCCGGAGTCCTGCCTGCGTATCTGAAATCGCTGACCGGGCGTGGTGTCCACGTGATCACTCCGAATGCGTATCTAGCCCAGCGAGATCAAGAAAAACTCGATCCCGTCTTTTCGCGACTTGGGGTGACAACCGCGATTTTAAAGGAACAAGCCGATCCATCGGTGAACCGCCAAGCTTACCAGGCGGATGTTACGTATGGTCCCGCTCATGCATTTGGATTCGACTATTTACGTGACCAAATTTCAATCGGGGATGGTTCGTTTTCGCTGTATGACCGAATTCGAAACCGTTTGCACACAAGCGAAAAAATTCAGCGACCGCTGCATGCCGCAATCATCGACGAGATCGACAACGTGTTGATCGACGATGCTGTGTCCCCATTGATTCTCAGCAGCGGTAGTGGCCAACAGGCGACCGATGCGGAGCTGCACCGGATTGCTTGCGTCGTTGCGAAACGGCTTGAACTCGATTGTCATTACGTCGTCGATGCATCCCAGCGAGTGGTGCATTTAACCGAGTCTGGCTTTCAGACGGTCTACAAGAATCGTCAGATGGCGGTGCATCCGCAACTCGTCCGCCCTTGGCATGAATACGTCATGCTGGCGATTCGGATCAAAGAATTTTATAGGCGGGATGTCGATTACGTCGTCAGCGACCGAAGGATCAAAATCGTGGATGGATCCACCGGACGAATTTTTGATGATCGTACCTGGTCCGGCGGGCTACACCAGGCGGCCGAAGCAACCGAGCGACTGCCAATCACCGCAGAAACTCGGTCATTGGCCCGGATCACACGGCAACGCTTTTTTCGTTACTACGAATCGATTGCTGGGATGACCGGTACCGCTCGCGGTTGCGAGCATGAATTTGCATCGGTGTATGGTTTGGCTGTTCAGCCGATCCCGCTGCGGATCGCCACTCGCCGTGTCATGCACCCCGACTGTATTACTCGAACAATGGCGGAAAAATGGCAGGCCATTGCCGAGGAAACACATCAACTGCATGAACTCGGACGCCCCGTATTGATTGGCACGTCGGCGATCAGCGAAAGTATGTCCGTCGCCGACGCGCTGGAACAGCGAGGTTTGACCTTTGCACTTCTTAACGGAGTTCAAGACGCAGACGAAGCCAGCGTGATTCGAATGGCCGGGAAAACGCGGGCGATTACTGTTGCTACGAATTTGGCGGGACGAGGTACTGACATCGCGCTGGACTGCGTCTCGCGTGAACTCGGCGGGTTGCACGTGATCGTGACGCAGCGAAGTGGACTCGCTCGCGTCGATCGACAACTAATCGGGCGAGGTGCCCGTTGTGGGGATCCCGGATCGGCCCGGATTTATCTTTCGGCCGAAGACGATTTAATTCGACTGCACGCGCCGTGGATCGCGCGATCGCTGGTGCGATCCAGCCTGAGCGACCTGCACGCGATGCCCAAGATCCAGCGGCAATTGAAAACCGCCCAATCCAATCAACAACGTCGCGAGGCCGGACTGCGATTGCGACTCCTGAAACAAGATAACGAAACCGCGACGCTGTTGCGGCGACACGCTCACCGTAGTGGATCTTATTAAAGATCCTGAGACAGGGGATCTGTAACAAGATTCACTATGGGAAAAACTTGAATAATATATTCGGTGCTGCGAGCGGTTGACCATCGTTTGCTGCCCGTCTTTGTCGAAAATGGAACTTAGACAATGAACAATATTCACCATTACATCTCATTGGCGGTGCTGGCAACGTGCACCCTATCGTCAACGATTTCACGGGCGGCAGAAGCGGAAAGTTTCACCGAACCCTATAAACGCGTTGACGTACCGGCAGCCGAGATTGGCATTCTCGCCGAAATTCGAGTCACCGAAGGTGACGAGGTATATCCGACTCAATTGCTGGCTCAACTTGACGATTCGGTGCTGAAAGCGTCGCTCGAGGTCGCGAAGTCGGCTAAAGACGCAACCGGATCACGTCTGGGAGCCACCTTGGAACTGGAAAATCGACAAAAACAGCTGGCCAGTTACAAGGAACTGCGTGAACGTGGCAACGCTTCGGTGCGAGAACTTGATCGCAGTGAAACCGAGTACCAGCAAGCCAAATCTCGATTGCAATCGATCAACGAAGAGCTCGAGGTGCGACGTCTCGAATACGAACGTGTGAAAGCTCAGATCAAACAGCGCCGCATCGAATCGCCGATCTCCGGCGTCGTGGTCGAGATCCGAAAGGATCAAGGCGAATTCGTTTCGCCTACCGATCCTGTGGTCATGCAGATCGTCCAGCTTGACAATCTGAAAGCCATTTTTTCGGTTCCACTTGATGCTGCAGCCCGCATGGCGGTCCAGCAACAAGTCACCCTGTTGGTCGGGCACAACGCAGTGCCGACGGCGGCGGTGATCGAATATGTCTCGCCCGTTGCCGACGCGGAGAGCGGTTCGGTGCGAATCAAAATCCGCATTCCCAACCGGGACCGCCAACTGCAAAGCGGCGTCGTGGTTCGCTGGCAATACACCGATGCTCCCGCCGACAACAACGGCTTGGTCGGCGACCGTACGCCTCGTGTAGGTCAGGCTGCCGCGTCGCCATCGATTCGTTTTTCTGCTCACTAGTTTTTCGCTGGACTTGTCTTGATGCCGGGTAAACCGCCGAACCAGCCGTACGTTTCGTCATCGCCACTGGGCGGTCCGGGACTGCTGCGCCATGGCGATTCCTCAACGCCTCATCGCGACTGTCATTCGGTGATCGATTCCGACGATGCCAACGCGATGGATTTGATCGATGACCGATTGCGTGTGTTGTCCGTTGCCATCGAGTTGCAGTTGCTGTTGGATTCGCGATCCCATTTGCATGATGCTGCGGGAGATGTGGCGAAACAAGTCAGCGAGACACTCTCGGCATCACGTGTGTATGTGGCTTGGCGGCCGCTCGGTTCGGACAACGCCAAGTTAGGTCCGCTGCAGATTGTCGGGCATCACCCTGCGTCGGAATCGTCACGGCCTGCGGATTCCGGCCGACTGCTCAACGCCGCGATCGACGAGATAGCGGTGCGGGGCGATTGGACTTGTTGGCCGATTACCGACCACACCAATCGTCACGCGCTGATGGCGGTGTCGCAATTCGTCAACGAAACCGAGATCGATCGGCTGACGAGCGTCTGTTTGACCGACGACGAGGGTAAAGTTCGCGGCGTGTTGCTTGTCGTGGATGATGATGTTGATCCCGCAGTGTCCACGCGGTTGCTCGACGTGCTGCGGTTTCCCGTGCTCAGTAAATTGCAATCGATCGAGCGCTGTTCGCCCAGTCGATTTGAACGTGTCACGCGACACCTCGCCGATCTTGGCAACGGCATCCGGGGACGAATGGCATTGTACGCATCGCTCGTGATCGGCGGGTTGCTGTGTTTCCCCGTTCATTACCATGTTCGTTGCGATTGTGAATTGCAGCCGATTTCACGACGCTACGTTGCCTCGCCGATCGATGGTCCACTCGAAAAGTCATACGTTCGCCCCGGGGATCGAGTCAGCGAAGGGGATTTGGTGGCCAGTATCGATGCCCGGGAAATTGAATACAAACTTGCGGGGCTGCGTGCCGAGTTGAGCGGCGCCAAACAACAGCGGAATCGGCATGTGGTGCAGCATGATTTTGCATCCAGTAAAATCGCGGAACTCGAGTCTGAACGTTTGACTCTTGAGATGGACCTTTTGCAGTATCATCGAGGCAACTTGGAAATCCGCAGCCCGATCGACGGAGTGATCGTTAGCGGCGATCATCACGAAAGTGTTGGGGCGCCGCTGCAACAAGGGGACGCGTTATTCGAGATTGCACCGCTGGGCGAGATGATGGTCGAAGTAGCGGTCGACGAACGTGAATTTCCTTATGTCGATTCTGGGATGCTGGTTCAGGTAACGTTGCTCGCGCTGCCGGGGCAGCATGTCGATGGTCAAATCGAACGAGTGCATCCGCAAGCGGAACTGAAGAACCACCAAAATGTCTTCATCGCTGAGTCCAAAATCCAGGATCCCAACCACGTGATGCGTCCTGGGATGCGCGGTCATGCCTGGGTCAAAAGTGATCGCCATCCGCTTGGTTGGGTTTTGTTCCATCGGCTGTACGCTTCACTACGTTCGATGGTTGGGTGGTAACCGATGTCACGACGTGACCCGAACACGATTGATTTAACCGAGCAGCCGATCCGGCTGGCCGACGATTTGCGTTTCTGGCCGATCCAACAGCATGGGCAAACGGCATATCGCATCGAGATCCCTTCGCTACATCGCTTTTTCCATGTGGGTTACGAAGAGTACGTCTTTTTGTCGTTGTTAGACGGAAAGACCACGGTTCCGCAAGCGTGTGGGCTCGCCGCCGCAACGCTGGGCAGCCAAGCACCGACCACCGAACAAGCTCAGTCGATTGTGTACTGGTTGCTCGAAAACGAACTGGGGTACCTTGCCGAGGGCGATTCACCGTTACGAAAAGGGGATACGGAATCGCGGGCAACCGGTTCGGGATTCTCGCTTTCATCGCTGAATCCGTTTTGGATGAAAGTGCCGTTGCTGAAATCGCAGCGCTGGATCACGGCGATCGCCGCACCGCTGCGTGCGGTGTTTTCTCCGGCTGCGATGGTGTTGGGGATCTTGCTTATCCTTGGCGGCGGTGTTTGCGTGACGTTTCATTGGGATCGTTTTTGGACTCAGTCGGCTCAGGTTTGGAGTCGCTCGAATTGGATCTGGTTATTTTCGTTTTGGATTGCGCTGAAGATCATTCATGAACTCGCCCATGCAGTCGCCTGCCATCGGCAAGGTGCCAACGCACGCGAGGTGGGAGTGGTCTTCGTTCTATTCGCGCCTTTGGCGTATGTGGATGTCACTAGTTGTTGGCGATTGAACAGCAAGTGGGCAAGGATTGCAGTTTCCGCAGCGGGAATGTATGTCGAACTTGTAATTGCATCTGCCGCCATGATCGCATGGTCGCTGGTCGAATCTCCGTCGCTCGCCTTCTTACTGCACCGGCTGATCTTTGCTGCGGGGATTTCGACGGTTCTGTTTAATGCGAATGCATTGATGCGTTTTGATGGCTACTATATTTTGTCGGATTGGTTAGAGATCCCCAACCTGTATTCTGCGTCGTCGCAGGCTGTCGAGCAGTGGTTCCGCCGAGTCTTGGTGGGGACGCCACCGCCGAGCAGTTCGCTGCATGGATGGCGTCGCCATTTCGTCTTGGTCTATGGGATTGCCGCACTGCTTTGGCGGATCGCGATCTGTACGACTCTGATGCTTGCCGCTTCGGCGATGTTCTCGGGTGCCGGAATCGTGTTGGTGGCGTCTGGCATTTGGATGTGGTTTCTGCGTCCGGCAAAACGTCATGCTCAGAACGCAGTGAAATTGCTGCAAGGCGACTTCTTCACTTTTTGCCGAGCCGCGGTCGTCGGCACTGGATTGGTGGCCGGAACTGTAGCGGTGGTCGGCTGGATGCCGATTCCGACATCCTCTCAGGCGGCGGCGGTCGTCCAGTATGCACCCGAAACGCGAATTCGCAGCCGCGTCGATGGTTTTGTTCGTCACGTTCACGTTCGTGACCAAGACCATGTGCTCCGAGGTGATTTGCTGATCGAGATTGAGAATCGCGAGTTAACGAACCATCGTGATCGACTGCGGATCGAACAACAGCAGATCGAAATCAAAATTCGGCAAGCGATTGACAAAAAAGAGACGAGCGAACGAATTGTTTTGCAAGAACATTTGAAATCGATCCAACAACAATACGACCAGATCGCCAAGCAATGCGAGGGACTTCGCATCACCGCATCGCGTGACGGACAAGTCATGACTCGAGGACTCGAGCAGAGTGTTGGCAAGTTTGTCCGTCAGGGTGACTTGTTGATAACCGTCGCACTGCCGAAGGACAAAGAGGTCATGGCGGTGGTTAGCCAATCGCAGATTGAACAAGCCCGTCCCGTCGTGGGTAATGACGTCTTCGTGCGGTACGACAATCACCGTCATGCGAAAGCCTATTTCGAAAAACTCGAACCTCGAGCGACCGACCGGCTTGGAATCGCATCGCTGTCATCACTCGAAGGCGGACCGCTGAGTGTGCAAGGGCCCATCGCCGCGTCCAGCTCCGATTCCGATCATGACCTCCGATTGTTGGAACCCCATTTCGTCGGGCGAATCCGGCTGGACGGACATGCTGCGAACGTGCTGCCCGCCGGATTGCGAGTCGAGGTGGAATTGAACCGCAAGACCGATCCACTGCTGCGCCGTGCGTCGGACAAAATCACTCGGTTGTGGCACACGCTGCAGCAAGAATCGCTGCGTTAGTTTGCCGATACGAGCGACCTTCTTCGCGGTACCGGGCGAATTTATAGCGGTGCGGCGCAAGCCGCCCGGTAGAAACCGAACGTTTTCTCTCGCCGCAACCGGACGGGCCCCGCGAGCACTACTCAAACTAGATGGCATTGGGCGTAAGGCATGCGGGAGTACGTGCAACCCGGCCGCTCACTCGCGAGCGGCTCACAAAATCAATAGCCCGCTCGCGACGCACCGCTTACCAAACGCGGCACGACACCGCGAAGTAACGCTGGCGATTCTTTGGCATCCTTGATGCCTACCGGCCAGTCTGCAACGAGCGTGATCGCGGACGGATTTACAACAATTCTTTTGCACGTTTTGGCATCAAGGTTGCACGTTTGCTCGGTTTCGATGACAGTTTGTATTCGCGACTTTTCTTCCACACGCCAACCCTCGTTCTTTCTCTATGCTATTTCCAGTCAATGGTGGGGTCGACCGCAGCCTTTATCTCATCGGTGTGGCGGTTCGATTGCCCCTTATGCCTTTCGGCTTGTGTCTCTT
>NZ_JBFHFD010000076.1:0-19714 GCF_041583735.1 Novipirellula sp. | reverse complement strand
GGCGGTGATCCGGTTGCTTCAGACACGTTGGTTGTCAATGCAAATGCAAGTGCGAGAGTGACTCAAGGAGCGGAATCCACCAGCGGACTGGTGGACCAATTGGGCCTCGGTGTTGGCGATGTGAATTTCACCAATGTCGAATTGTTGAATCTGACCTCGGCAACCGCTGCAAGCACGCTGACCGTTCGTGCGACCAATGATGACGACACGGTCGCATTGAGCCCCACTGCAACGGCAAGTGAAGCACGTGTGTGGATCAACGATGGCGCCGTGGTGACGGCAAACGCTGGCGGAGCCAACGCAAACTTTTCGGTAGTCAATCTGCAAGGTCGATTCGGTGACGATGCTTTCTCGATCACTCCGGTGGCAGGTGTCGAGGTCAATGTCAATGGCGGCGACCCCGCTGCGAGCGACACGGTTACCATTAACGGTACGACCGCCGTTGACATGTTCACAATTACCCCCACCGCCGCTGACGCGGCCATGATCCAGGTCAACGCTCTGGGTTTGGTGGCTTTGACTACTGTCGAAGGATTGATCTTTACCGGTCTAGGTGGTGACGATGCGCTTGAAGTCGTTGCGACCGCCGCAGCAGACACCATCATCCATACTCCCGGAACTGCGGTTGACGAAGGAACCTTTCGCGTCAACAGTTTGCTCGGCATCCAGTATCAAAACCTCGGTGCCGCATCCACATTGAACGTTGACGGCGGTGGCCAACCCGTGGGATCGCGGGATCGCTTGATTGTCAATGGCACGATCGGAAACGATGTCTTTGAGGTGGCTGCAACCAGCGACGGGGTGACGCTCCGAGATCCTGCTAGCGCGGTTGTGCATCGACCGATTACCACGACGGACGTTGAAGCGTTAACGCTCGAAGCCTTCGATGGAGACGATTCATTCGTCATCAATACGCCGCAGCCCTACTCGCAAATCGCGATCGCGGGTGCCAGCCCTGGCGGTAGCGATCGGCTGAGCGTGATCGGCGCGGTCGGCTTGGACGAAGCCTTCACCGTCTTTCCCGGTTTGGTTCCAGGCGAAGGTCGTGTGGCTGTCGATGGATTGAACATCCCCTATCGAGGCATCGAACATCTACTGCTAGGAGACCTATTTGGCATTGGCGCCGGTGATACCGATTCACTCGTCATCAATGATGACTTCAGCGACAACACCTGGAACGTCGGCGGCGGGTTGGTCGGCGACCTCGTGCAAATCGATGATCGAGAATCCATCGACATCAGCGGTTTCGATACCGTCGAGCTTGTCAACCAATCCGGAGCGGATCGATTCCGGCTTGCTCCGACCAACATGACGTTTAGCTTCGCAACCTCCTTTACCGTGACCGGTGACGCTTCGACGCCGACCGACGACGTACTAGAATTGATCGGCACTGCGGCTGCCGACACACTGACCTCCACTGCGAATGTGGTCACGGTCAACGGCGTCAACATCACTGCGGGAACGGGATTGGCCGCCTTGGCAGTTCAAGGTTTGGAAGACGATGACAATATCAATTTAACCGGATTCACATACGGTGGAGTGGCACCGTTCCATGTCACGATCAAAGGAGACGATGGCAATGACACGATTCGTGGCTCCGATCTGAACGACATCATCTACGGGGGTGCTGGTAACGATATATTAATCGGCGGTCTCGGCAACGATACGCTGTACGGTGAAGATGGCCAAGACATCTTCGGCAATCCAACACTCACTGCCGATGGTACCGCCGATGACCCAGGTAACGACGTCAACTTCGGTGGCGCTGGTTTCGACAACTTTGTTTGGGAGCCGGGCGACGGTGCCGACTCCAATAATGGTGGTGACGACGAAGCCGACATTTTCCGCTTCTTTGGCAACGCGGGTGCCAACGCATTCACGCTGCAAGGCGGTGGCACTCCGACGCACTTCAACGCGTTGATTGGTGCATTGGTGATCGACAACCATGGAATCGAGGATGTGATTGTCGATGGACAAGGGGGTGCAGACACATTCACGGTGAATGATCTATTCACGACCGAAGTCCGAACCATCAATCTGAACCTTGGCGCAGCAGATGCCGCCGCAGTCGATACCGTCACGGTCAACGGACGCGACACAGCCGACAACATCGACATCTCGAGCCCCGCAGCAGGCACCGTACGTGTTCGCGGCTTGTCGTATGACATCACCCTGACCAACAGCGAGCTGACGGACAGTTTGATCGTTAACGGAAATGTAGGCAATGACGTCATCAAGGCAGTCCCGGGCGTCGAAACGACCGTGGCGATCACTCTCAATGGCGGTGCTGGCGATGACTTTTTGTCAGCCGATGCAATTCTCAATGGCGGTGCCGGTAATGACACGCTGATTGGCGGACTTGGCGACGACACCATCAATGGCGGTGACGGCGACGACACAATCGACGCGCGTGACGGCAATAATACAATCGATGGGGGCGCTGGGGCGGATACCATTTTGGTTAGTGGGACCTCCGCAGGCGAAACCATTTCCACCTTCCACGCAGGCGGTGCGTTCACGATTACCGGGGGTTTGTCCGCCGGAGTCAACACGATTGCGGGCATCGAGCAAGTTCGCATCGAAGCGGGCGACGGAGCCGACACGGTGAACATCACATCCGATCCCGCTGGCGGACTTGACTACAACGTCTTCGGGGGCAACCCGATCGGCGTGCTGCAAGGGACCGGCGACACACTAAACGTCGTTCTTGGCGGAGCTCCCTTTAGCCTCCAGCCCGGTCCTGAAGCGGACTCCGGTGGCGTGCTCGTGCAACCGAACCAGACGATCAGCTTCGATGAATTCGAACTACTGCAAGTTGACGGCATCACTTTGTTACTGCCGGACGAATTCGAACCCAACGACACGCAGGCCACGGCAAAGGTGCTTGGCAGCGAACCGGCGATCACGGTGATGCGTGCGACGCTGCACGCGACCCAAATGCCATCGGGCGGTGCTGCGGGGGTCGTCAACAACGACTGGTATCAGGTCACCGCCCATGACACCGGAAAGCTGATTGTCAACGCTCATTTCACCGCCGATGGAGTTCCGTTGGATGGCGATGGCGGCGACGTCGTGATCAACTTGTTTGATTCGTCTGGGACGTTGATTGTCGCCGGCGCGGCGGTCACAGGCGGTCAGCAAATCGTGGTTCCTGTGGTTGCCCAACAAAAATATTTTGTCCAAGTCACCTCCGCCGATGGCGACCAGAATACGTACGACCTTGAAATCGAGAATTTTGCGGCTCCGATTCCAGCGACACCGTTCCTCCGCTCCACAAGCGACTCGGGGATGCTCAACAACGACAACGTCACCAGTGACAACACTCCGGCTATTGTCATCCAGGACGACTTGGTTGACTTTGCCGCCATGAACATCCCCGTCGACCAGGGTACCGCAGTCGCCGGTGCGGAAGTCATCCTCAGCTTTACCTCGACCACCACGGGGACGGTCACCACGGTCGAAGCGAACCTGGTCAATGCGGCGAACCCGACGCTTTGGAATGCGACGGCGACGCTGCTGGGCGATGATGTTTACTTGGTTCAATCTTGGACACGCATCCAAGACGCCGCAGGTGCCGTTGGCCGCAGCCCACTTAGTGGTGCGTTCTTGTTTACCGTGGACACCACACCTCCAGTGGTTGCTGCCGCTCCGGACCTGCTGAGCATCGCCGACACGGGGATGTTTGACAATGATGATGTTACGCACATTCAAGCCGTGGCATTGGCCAATCCCGCTGGCACGAAGGTCGAACCGAACACAAAAGTGCGAGTCTTCTCGGGAACCGATTTGGTTGGCCAAGGCATCGCGACCACCGAAGGCAACTGGGAAATCACCACCGAACCGCTCGATACGGGAACGCATTCTTTAACCGTTGTTCTCGAAGACCTTGCCGGCAACGTCAATGCTGCCAGCGAGGCCTTAGTAATCAACGTCGATGCGGTTGTTCCTAACACGCCGTACTTGGATTTAATCAACGATGACGGCCACAGCACCGACGACAACATCACCGGCCAAAACGTGCTGCAGTTCGAGATGGTTGGCGATGACACCGTCAACGGCAATGGCAACCCACTGCCCAACGATGTCATCTACCGACTGTATTGGCGAGTCGGTGATGGAAACGGCGAAGTGCTGGTCTACGATTCATTTGTCGAATTTGGAAACACGTTCACGACGCTGGGAACGTTGACGCGATCCGTGACGCAAGTGCTAAACGATCCTGCCGGCACCCCGTTCCCCGATGGAGTTCACAACTTCAAGTTGGAAATCGAAGACCGCGCCGGAAACGTCAGCCCCGACTTCTTACTGCAAGTCAAGATCGATACGCTCGTGCCAACGACCACGATCGACATACTGGCGTCAAGCGACAGCGGGATGTACGACGACGACAACGTCACCAACATTCAAGAGATTGCATTCCAAGGTCGCGGAGAAACCAACGGCATCATTACTCTGTTTGCTCAGAAAGTGAACAGCAGCGGAGTAGCCTTTGGCGAGTTACTGGTGATCGGCACCGGCAACGTCGGATCGGACTTTACCGATGTCCAAGCCGGTATCCCCGGAGCGACCGACACGGATGGGCTGGGGATTTGGGAAATCACTGCCGAACCGCTCACCGACGGTGTCTACGATGTGTATGCGCTGATCGAAGACTGGGCAGGCAACGAAGCCGTATCGGAAACGATCCGTCTTGAAGTCGACACGCTCGATCCGAATTTGCCGCTGCTCGATTTGGATGAGGCCAGCGATAGTGGTCGCCATAACGACGACAACATCACCAACGACAACACGCCATCGGTCAGTCTGACAACCCACGACGCCAATGCCGACCTGCACGCCGTCGTTCCTGATTTGACCGTCGCGGGGGCGTTCCTAACGGACTATTTGAAGTATCGAGTCTATGATCGAGCGGAAACCGGCGTCGTCGGCAACCAAACGTTGGTGACCGAGACATTACTTTACGATTCTGCCGCGGACGCTTCGGCAGACGCCAGCACATCCTTACTGGGCCGTAACGCGATGTTCACGAGCCTACTGTTGCTAAACAGCAGTAATGCGCAGACGATTTTGCCAGCGTTGGCCGATGGCGTACACAACTTAAAAATCGAAGTTGAAGACCGAGCGGGGAACATTAGCCATGACTTCTTATTGAATCTGGTGATCGACACGACGGCCCCTGCCGCGCCGTCGATCTCATTGGATCCTGCGGTCACCGACAGCGGCGTGCAAAGCAACATCGGCAGCACGTCGGATCGGATCACGAACGTGCGAACGCCTGGGTTTGTCGGCACCGCCGAAGCCGATTCGTTGGTACGCCTTTACGCCGATGGGGCCACCATCACGAACAACGTAATCGATGGCTCCGACGCGGCGATTGGTCTCGCCGTCGCAGTCCCCTTGGACGGCGATGACGCTTTCCCAGGCGGACAGTATCGAGCGACGTCGACGGCGGATTTGAATGTTGGCTTTAGCTTCGACGGTCAGCGTCAAATCGGCGGCACCGCCGAGGATTTGGCAGGCAACGTGTCCAATCCGACCTTCCTGAATATCCTGCTGGACACCACCCCACCGATCGTCACCGGCGTCGACTACTTTGCCGGAGATACCGTGTTTGCCTCAAAGCCAAACTTGAGTCCGACTGGTCGCGTGGGTTCGCTGTTGATCACGTTTGCCGGCGGCCCCTCGGCTGCTGCGGGACTTAGCTCACCGGCGGTGGATCCCGGTTTGGCTGCGGACGTCAGCAACTACAAGCTGGTGGGTGATCACAGTGGACAAGTGCTGATCGACAATGCATTGATCGTCAGTTCGACGCCGGAACAGGTTGTCGTGCGAATTCAGTTTGCGGCTCTGTTGGCCGACGATCGCTACACGTTGACGCTGGATGATTCAATTTCGGACGCCGCCGGCAACTTGCTGGACGGTGATTCTTCGGCTCAAGCTCCGGGAACCCCAATTGCCGTGTTACCCTCGGGGAACGGAATCAGCGGCGGTGATTTCGCCGCTCGCTTTACCGTCGACAGCCGCCCTGAATTTGGGACAATCAGCCAGGGATTGGTCTACGTCGACATTAATGGAAACCATGTCTTTGACCCCGAAGGGCAAGACAACGACGCGACCAATCGCGACTTTGTCATGCAGTTCGGCCAGTTGACAGACGCCTTGTTCACTGGCAACTTTGCCGACAAAGACACCGGCATTGCGTCGGGCTTTGACAAACTGGGGGCCTATGGACGTTTCAACGGCACGTACAGCTTCCTGATTGATACCAACGACGATGGTGTTGGCGATGTTGCGTCGATCATGCCGGGGCAATACCAAGTCAACGGGATCCCCGTGGCCGGTGATTTTAGCGCAGCCAAAGATGGCGATGAAATTGGTCTGTTTGATGGTCAAGCTTGGTACTTGGATACCAACGGCAACAACAAAATCGACAGTAACGAGCGGCTATCGACCAATTACAACGGGCTTCCGATCGTCGGAGACTTTGACGGTGATGGCAGCGATGATTTGGCCGTGTTTGTCAACGACACGAACCAATTTATTTTTGACACCAACCGTGACGGCACCGCAGACTTCACCTGGGACGTTCGCGACGATTTCAAACGGTTCGGCGGGTTGAGCGGGTTTACCGACCGGCCGATCGTCGGCGACATCAATCTTGACGGTATCGATGACATCGGAATCTGGGTGAAAGGTCGCCAAGGCATCCTGCCAAAAGAACAAGGCGAAGTCTTTTTCTGGATCTCTGACCGAGCCGACGACAATCCGGCCAAGGTGTTTGACGCCTATTCACCCGCCCCGCTCGGTAACGACACGTTTGCGCAGTATGGCGACGAAACCGCATTGCCCATCTTTGGTAACTTTGACCCACCGATCGCCTCGGCCAATGCGCCGACAAATCTGACCGGGTTGACCAATGGCGAGAATCGCTACGATGTCAACAATGACGGCAAAGTCACCGCATTGGATGCCCTGACAGTGATCAATGCAATTAGCCGCGGACTGACGAATGCCGAGGCAAGTCAAGCACCGCGGCTACTAGCCGCCAACGGCAACTACTTGGACGTCGATTCAAATGAGGTCGTCACCGCGTTTGATGCGTTGTTGGTCATCAACGAAATGAATCGTCTCGGCCAACGCGGCAGTAGCGGTCAAAGTGAACTGTCCGTCCAACGCAATAGCAGCGTCGCTTACTCCGCCGCTGTCGACGATGTTTTCAGCGGAAATTTGCTGGATGACGAGGACGACACCGATTGGATCACGGCCGACTTAGAAAGCCGACGAGGCGTCTTGTCGTAAACAGAGTCGGCCGATCGAAAGCGAGACGCGTCACTGGCCGTCTCGCTTCCGCGTCCAATATCAATCGCTTGCATGCGATGGCGAGCGAAGATGGGTTTACAACTTCGCCGCTGCCGCTTCGTCGACGTAGAAGGTCAAATCAACGGCCTCCACGTGCGATGCAGGGAAATTGGCGAAATCGCCCTCTTTTTTGATGACTTGCGTCAATACCTCCGCTTTGTCGGCGCCGGTGATCAGAAACGCAACTTTTTTGCCTCGGTTCAACACCGGGCCAGTTAAAGTGATGCGTTTTTGTGCCGTTTCAGGATGAATTGCGACTTCACAAACCTGAGGCGATTTCAAAAATTGACTCTGGTGCGGGAAAATCGAAGCGGTGTGCCCGTCGGTTCCCATTCCTAGGATAATCAGATCAAACTCTGGCACCGCGTTGTCATCAATATCAACGTGTCCGTAGATCTCATTCTCGTAACGCAATCGCTCTTCATCGGGGTCCGCTTCGCCGTGCACGCGGTGAACGTTTTCCTCAGGAATCTGAACTTTGTCCAAAAACAACGCTTTTGCAACACCATAGTTACTGTCGCTGTCATTGGGATCGACGCAGCGTTCGTCGCCCCAGAAGAAATGGAGACGTGACCAGTCAATTTTCTCGGCGTATTCACTCCCCCATAACTCAAACAGTAATTTGGGCGTGCTGCCGCCCGAGAGTGCAATCGTGATTTTTTCTTGGGATTGTGTTGCAAACCACTCCGCAAAATCGGCGGCGAAACCGGATGCCACTGCGGCGGGATCGGCGAACTTTTTCGTTTCAGTACTCATCGTTTGACTCGTGATTGTTTTTAAAAGGAGCGTGTTGGTCATTTCGACCGTGGATTCCGAAGCCGACTGCTAAAATAGGAGTGATGGACGCATTCGAAGGACTCGGTAATCCTTGTGGATATTCGGGGATGAAGCCGTGTTATCGGGAATCACATTAGAACATCTTTCGCCTCTCTGGGCAGCGACGGCGGGATTTGTCGGTGATTGATCTTGTTATTCGTATCAAGCCAAATGTGCCTGTGAAGCATCGCCCGCAATCAATCGCCAGCGGGGGTTGTTGCGACTCAGGCGAAGGGGTTACGGATGAATGCAACCGTAGTCAACACAAGTATTCCCTACCGATGGCGGCGGAGGTAGCGAAGCTTGGCATCGGCGAATACAATAGTCAGTTCCCCACCATGATCGTCTCCCCACCGATCAGTATTTCGCTCACGTTGAACCTGATCACGATGGTTCGCTGGATCCCCCGCCACCCACCTTTCCTTTCGCTGGTCGATTATGACTGCTCGATATTTGTCATGGATGTTGCTGAGCGCTATCGTGATCTGCGGATGTCGCAGTAAGAACGAAGCCAAGATCGAAGCCAAACCAAAGTCACTCGAGACGCTTGACGCAGAAGTTCTGAGCATCGAATTGTCTCGCTGGCCAAAAACGGTTCGCAGTCAAGGCAGTTTGTATGCGGACGAACAATCCATCGTGGGCGCTAAAGTTGCCGGGCGAGTCGCTGAGGTTCATGGCGATGTCGGTGACGTACTAAAACTCGGTGATCCGCTGGTCACACTGGACCAAGAAGATTTTTTACTACAGGTCCAACAAGCCGAGGCCCAACTATTGCAGGCGCGATCGTCGGTTGGACTGCTCGAAGGTGATCCTGTCGCGAAACTCGATCCGGCCAACGCGCCCCCTGTCCGGCAAGAACGGGCGCTATGGGAAGAGACGCAAAGCAGTCTCGAGCGAATCGCGTCGTTACGCAGCCAAAATGCAATGTCCCAAGGCGAGTATGACGTCGCGGCGGCCGCAGAACGAGTTGCCGAGGCTCGGTATGCATCCGCAGTGAACGGCGTTCGAGAGAAGATCGCTCTTATCCAAGTCCGCCAAGTCGAGTTGGCGGTCGCTCGCGAGCGTTTGAAAGATGCGATCATTCGTGCTCCGATGGATGGGTTTGTGCTGAACCGACAAGTCGCTCCGGGAACCTTCGTGTCAGTCGGCCAGCCGGTAGCGACGATTGTTCGGACAAACCCGCTACGGTTCCGAGGAAAAATACCAGAACGCTATTCGCAGTCGATTGCGGTAGGACAAAGCTTGCGACTGAAAATCGAATCGGTCACGGAGCCACGCGAAGCAAAGATCACGCGGGTCAGTCCGGCGCTTGACCAGCAGAGCCGAGCGTTGACGTTCGAAGCGTTGATCGAAAATGAAAATCAAACGCTCCGCGCGGGCTTGTTCGCCGAAGCCGAAGTGGTCACCGATCCCGATGCCCTTGCCTTAGTCGTTCCGGATTCGGCGATCAGCGAGTTTGCCGGCGCAACGAAAGCTTGGAAAGTCGTCGAGGGGGTGACGCAAGAACAAGAGGTGCGAATCGGAGAACGCCGCGCTGCTTCCCTGGAAATCGTACAGGGATTGTCTGCAGGCGATTTGATCCTGCTTGACGCCGAACGCGGACGTGTGGGCAAAGTCAATTCAGAGAAGGTACCTCAGGCGGCGGTGCATTCGGCTGCACCGATTGCCGCAATGTGAACCACAAGATCGGATCGGTTTAAAGTTTGTCCCCCCCTGCGTATTTCGGAGATGACTCTCTAAAGGAATTGTTTGGGGCAGAAGAGGATGCTGATGACAGGTTGAAAACCTGTCCCACAACGACAGGCTAAAAGCCTATCCCACGACTCACCAGGAATGAATGATCTGTGTATTGGCTTGCCGAAGTTTGCGTAAAACGCCCCGTATTTGCCCTGATGCTGATCACCGCGTTTGTGGTGGCGGGCGTGGTCGCGTTTCCACAATTGGGCGTGGATCGCTTTCCCAATCTTGACCTGCCTCAGATTTTCATTCGCACCACTTACGTGGGCGCTGCGGCGGAAGAGGTGGAATCCGAGGTCAGTTCAATCCTGGAAGACGCCGTAGCCACGGTGGCGGGGATTGACGAACTACGCTCGATCTCGGCGGATGGACGCTCCTTTGTGATCATTACGGTCCAGCTCGACCGCGACATAGACGCGGCCATCCAAGATGTTCGCGATGCGGTCGCAAGCGTTGTCAATCGATTACCGCCGGGAATCGATCCCCCCATCATCCAGAAGCAAGACCTCGATTCGTCACCGATCATGACGCTGGCCGTTTCGGGCCCCCGATCGCCTCGCGAGTTGTTCGTATTAGCAGATCGTTATGTCAAAAACGTGATTGAATCATCGCGGGGTGTCGGGCAAGTCCAAATCGCGGGTGCTGCCGACCGGGCAATCCAAGTCGATATCGACGCCGACCGACTCGCCGCCTACGGCATCTCGATCTTGCAAGTCCGTGATGCGCTTGCCCGACAGAACGCAGAGGTGCCCGGTGGGCGAATGAACGAGGGACAACGTGAACGCTCGCTACGGACGCTTGGACGCGTTGCCCAATCGAGTGCGTTTTCGGATTTGGTCGTCGCTACCGTCGGAGACACGGCGATTCGTCTGGGCGACCTTGGGCAAGCCAACGATGCCACAAAAGAAGTTCGCACACTGGCTCGTCTGAACGGAACCCCGGCAGTGGTACTGCAAGTGCAACGTCAAAGCGGACAAAACACCGTCGCGGTGATCGACGGGATCAAAGAAACGCTTCCGCGATGTGAAGCATTGTTACCAAACGATGTGCATGTCGAAATCATTCAAGACCAATCACGCTACATCGTCGAGGCGCTGCACGAAATTGAACGGCACCTTGTCTCTGGCAGTATCTTGGCCTGTTTGACGGTGTTGTTGTTCATGCGGTCATGGCGTTCAACCATCATCGCCTCGGTTGCAATTCCTGCGTCGATCATTGCCACCTTTGCGTTTATGAAGTGGTTCGGATTCACCCTGAACAACGTCACCATGCTGGCGTTAGTGTTGATGGTCGGCGTTGTGATCGATGACGCGATCGTGGTCTTAGAGAACGTGTTCCATTGTATCGAAGAAAAAGGAATGGAACCGGCCGAAGCCGCAGTCAAGGGAACCAAAGAAATCGGTCTGGCGGTGCTTGCGACCACCCTGTCGCTGGTGATCGTCTTCTTGCCCGTTTCGTTCCTTTCGAGTGTGACGGGGCGTTTGTTATTCGAATTTGGAGTGACCGCGACCGTTGCCATTTTGATATCGATGTTGATCAGCTTTTCGCTGACACCGATGATGTGCAGCAAACTACTTCACGCGGCCCCTAAGGATGGTCCGTCTAAAGACGCTGCGGCTCCTAAGTCGCGGCGAGGTTTGTATTTACTCATCGAAAACGCCTACCTGTGGTTACTGGCGATCGCACTACGGTTTCGCTGGGCCGTGTTGGTGGTGGTCGTACTTGTGATCGCAACGAACATCCCGCTTAGCCAATGGGTTCGACGCGACTATGTTCCCCTGAATGTGGACGAGTCCGAATTCGAAGTGCGAGCCGAAGCCAGACCTGGGGCAAGCTTGACTGCGATGCGAGAAACAATCGACCGCGCCGAGGCGATTCTCAGCAGCGTTGAGGGGGTCGAAACCGTCTTGGCGTCCGTGGGCACCGGTGGTTATGGCGATGTGAACCGGGCGCAAATCTATATCCGGCTGATCGATAGCCAATATCGCACATTTTCGCTGGGCCGATTATGGCAGGGACTCCTCGCCGGTGATCCGAAAGCGGCGTTTCGTGGCAATTTCAGCCAGCGTGACAAGATGGGCGAGATTCGTAAAAAGCTGGGCAAACTCGACGATGTTCGCGTTTCCGTTCGAAACTTGACGTCACTACGCCAGGGAGCTCCGGTCGACATCGATTTTGCGATTACTGGCCCTGACGCCGATCAGCTACTCGAGTTCAGCGAAAAGTTACGTAAAAAGGCCGAGACGATTCCAGGCATCGTTGACGTTTACTCAACCCTGCAAATCGATAATCCTGAGCTGTTGGCATCGATCGACCGAGAGCGAGCGGCCGCCTTGGGAGTCGAGGTGCGCGAGATTGCTGAGACGCTACAGGTGGCGGTGGGCGGGGATGACCGTGTCTCGCGTTATCTGGATCGATCCGCAGGCGATGCTTACGACGTCGAGTTGCGTTTGGTTGGCATGGACCGCAATGACGTCCCGTCGATCTCGCAATTGTATGTTCGTACCAATCCAACAGCACGTACGAATACGACCGAACAAGCTGCAGTAACGACCGAGGACAATGGCAGCCCATCGCTGACCCGCATCGACAACGTCGTCAATTTCGAATTTAGCAAAGCCGCCTCGCGAATCGACCGTCTAAGCCGATCACGGATGGTGTCGGTGCGAGCCAACGTCGCGGCTGGCTATGCGTTGGCAGATCGAACCGAAGCGGTGAAGCAAGCCGCCGAAGAAATTGGTATGCCCACTGGATTTAGTGGCCAGGCCCTCGGCGGCGGGCGAGAACTGGAACGTACCATCACCGATTTTGGATGGACCTTTCTGATGTCGTTCGTGTTCATGTACATCGTGTTGGCGGCACAATACGAAAACATGATCTATCCGCTGATCATTCTGTTGTCCTTACCATTGGCCGTGCCGTTCGGACTGCTCAGTCTTTACTGGGGAGGCGAGACGTTGAATCTCTACTCGGCGCTTGGGATCTTGGTGCTATTTGGGGTGGTCAAGAAGGCCGCGATTTTGCAAGTCGACCATACGAACGCGCTACGTGCGGAAGGTCTCGAGCGTCACGACGCGATCATGCGAGCGAACCGAGACCGACTGCGCCCGATTCTAATGACCACGCTGTCATTCGTCGCTGGACTGCTGCCGCTGTTGATCGCCACCGGGCCTGGTGCCGAAGAACGTCGATCGATCGCAGTGCTGGCCGCCGGCGGACAAACACTCTCGCTAGTACTGACGCTGATCGCTATCCCTGTGCTCTATACTTTCTTTGACGACCTCGCCGCACTTCCCAAACGATTGATGCAAAAAAAAGCGGGATAGGCTACCGGCCTGTCACCAAGACCCCAAACATCAATCTCGACCGCCCTCAGCCCATCGTTTAGCAACATGCTGCCAGCCAATCCTCGATTTGCTGTTTCGCGTGCAAGCTAACAATAAGACAATTCAATGGTTACCGCAAAAGTCCCCACTCTTACGATTGGATTACTTGCCACTGTGTTGATGACAGGAAAATTAGGCGGACAAGAAACTCGGGATTTGACCGTGCATCGTGATCTTGTTTTTGCTGATCCCGACGGACAACCTTTAAAACTCGATCTCTACTTACCCGCGAGTGCGAGCAAAGCTCCATTGGTAATTTGGATCCATGGCGGCGGATGGCGTGCGGGCTCGAAAGCGAAACCACCGATTCGCAAACTTACCGAGCACGGGTACGCACTGGCAAGTATCAGCTATCGCTTTACCGACACCGCGATCTTTCCTGCCCAAGTCCATGATTGCAAAGCTGCGGTGCGATGGCTTCGCGCTAATGCCGAGCGATACGGCTATAACGGCGATTGGATCGCAGTCGCCGGAAGCTCCGCCGGCGGGTATCTCGCATTAATGCTAGGCGTGACGAACGGCGTCGCGACTTTGGAAGGCACGCTCGGGGGCCATCCCGAGCAATCTTCGGCCGTGCAAGCCGTGGTCGACTACTTTGGTCCATCAGATTTTGTGTTGCGAGGCAAAACGCAACCCGAGCGAGCTTACACTGAAAAGTCGGGAAGCTTTGCATTACTTGGCGGACTTCGCGATGGAAAAGTGATTCAGGAGCTCGAAAAAGCAGCGAGTCCGGCTCACTATGTTTCCTCGGACGATCCGCCGCTACTCGTCTTTCACGGTACCCAGGACGAAGTGGTTCGGATGGACCAGAGCGAACACATCGTCATTCGGTATCGCGATGCTGGATTGTCTGCAAAACTCGTCACGGTTCCTGCGGCAGGCCACGGCGGCGTCCGCTTCTTTCGCGACCCTCATTTCGCAACCTTGCTGACATTCCTGGATCAACATCGACCTCAGTAACCCTCCTCCGCACCTCGCTAGTTCTCACCCCAATCCCCACAGGACCTCGGAAAGATGAGATTCATTTCCGTACTAATCTTGCTCTCAATCACCGCGATTGCACCCGACAACGTCCTGTGTGGCGAGGATGTTACCGAGATTCGTTACCCTAGTTCAGCGGACGAATCACAGCAGCCCGCGATGTTTTTCAATCCAAAGAGTGACGATCCGGTGCCTTTGATTGTTGCTTTGCACACGTGGTCTGGTGACTACAAACAAGATAGCCACAAAGACATCCAGCAGTGGTGCATCCAAAAGGGCTGGGCGTACATTCATCCCAATTTCCGTGGCCCGAATTTTCGCCCCCAGGCAACGGGTTCGGAACTTGTCGTCAAAGACATTGTCAGTGCCGTTGATTACGCCAAACAGACCGCGAACATTGACCCAACATCGATCTATCTGGTCGGCACCTCCGGCGGTGGCTATACGTCGCTGGTGATGGCGGGCCATCATCCTGAGATCTGGGCAGGGGTTTCGGCGTGGGTGCCCATCTCTGACCTGACGGCTTGGTACCACCAATGCAAGCGGGCCAACCGCAGCTATTACAAGAACATCGTCGCATCGTGCGGTGGAGTGCCAGGCAGCAGCGTCGAAGTAGACAAAGAGTATCAAAAACGATCACCGCTTACGTTTCTCGCAAACGCCAAAGACGTAAAACTGCATCTAAATGCGGGCATTCGCGACGGGCACGACGGCAGCGTCCCCATCAGTCATTCCTTGTTGGCGTTCAACGAAGTGGCTGCGACCGAAGATCGATTATCTGCGGACGAGATCGCTTACTTTGATAAAGAAGTCAAAGTGCCCGCATCACTGACACAATCGCTATCCGATCCGAGCTACGGAAGCAAACAACCACTCTTCCGCCGCACCTCCGGAAACGCGACCGTGACGATTTTTGACGGACGGCACGAATTGATCTCGGAAGCCGCTATCGCCTGGATCGAGAGCCTCCACGAGCATCAACACCGAAACGGCGAGTAACGCCACGCAACAATAGTGGGCTATGTCGGCATATTCCTCAACCCTTCTACCCCGTGATTTCACACGACGGAACGAAAAGTTAGATGCAGGCCGCCAATCGTTGAGCTTCATCCTGAAGCCCACCACCACTTTTTCGCCAACGATAGGTCATCACGCCAAACCGCGTTTAGAACCCGCTCCCAAACGACAATCCAAACAAATCGCCCAACCAATAAAACGCTCGCGGTTCAAAACGAGACCGACCTAGTACGCCGATCAGCATGACGGTGCCGCAGCTTACGAGCCTTCCATTTGCAACCTCTGCATCTGTTGCTCCGGGCCTAAAGCATGTTTCGTCGATACTCGCGAATGTCGAGACAGTCGCTCTAGATGATCTGCATTTCCCGCAACCAAATCAAGTTTTGGGTTTTTCAAATAGCCACAATCCTAACGCAAGGAGAACCACCGCTGGCAGGAATGCGCCGACGAGACGGCTCACACCGAGTCCAGATTCATCACCTACGGGGATCACGGGCGAGATAAATGTGTTGTTGATCGCGACGCCAGCAAAGAGTGCTGCTATCACGAAACAACCGATTCCGATCTTTTGCCGGTTTGTCATACTTCAGTTGTTTCCATTTCGAGTCGATGTTAATAGACGCAGGTTGATAGAGCGACGAATGAATTTAAAAGAGTGGTAACTCTATCGATATCGGCACGCGGGGAAAAGCATTCACACTAGGATATTGTAACCACGATTTGTGGACGATGTTTGCGATCGAACACTTGATGCACGACCTGGATCAACCGGGATCGAGCGAAACAGTAACCACTTCCATCGATTAACGCGAGACCAACGCGCTGTCCAACCGACGAGGCGAATCGACGTTGACAAGCCCAAGAAACGGAGACGTCCTCGAATGATCAATGACTTCAAACAAAATTTTGTTTGTCAGTTGAAGACAAAACATCGCACGTCCGCGTCTTCTCATATTTCTGTCACACCAATCTTTCTGTCTGTCGATCGTCAGAGCGATCACCGATCGATCGGTACAGAGCGTCTCGCCGCAGGGAATTAATTCGAGGTTCCCCAGACCGCCACGTACCTGTGTGGCAGTATTGTTCAGACAGAAATTGAGGAGAGAAAGATTTATTGAAGTAAGTAAAACCCAGTCACGTCTAGCCAAAAAGCTGGGAGCCCTGATTTCTATAAAAAAGCGAGCACTGCGTTGGTTATTGGCTTTACCGGACCAATTGAACCGCAGCCGCATGCAAGCAACACAATGGCTAACGTTGTGAGATGCCTCAGCCGCGATTACGTCCGAATTCAGGCACCGATCAGGCTGCGACACCGAGTGATCATCCAACGCTCGTCTTCGCCGCGCGGGCGCATCTTCCGATGCGCCTACTTACAGCGGATTCCCGAAGAAAGGTGATCGTTGCGGAGGCGATATCGTGCGCAAGGCAATCGACACAGCGGAGCGAATACACCTTCGGTGTTGATCGTATTCGTTATCCGCCGCGAATTGAATCATGGTTAATTACGTGCTAACCATTCACAGATTGGTTGCCCTGAAAAGAATACTAGAACACTCAGCGCAATCATCGCAAGCGCGTGCCTGGGGCGATCTTTGATCCATGCCTTCGTGGCAAGCACCTCTGCCTTTTAAACAGGCCATCAAGCAGATGCTGCTGCGGGGTGGTGAAGAGTGGAAATTGCAAATTGCCGAGGCGGAGTAAAGAGCTGCTTGAAGGCCTTTACCACCGATACAGGATGGACGGGAATGCGATGACAGGCTGGCCGCCTGTACTACCGTGGCGGATCAGTCGGTCGCTGCGTCCCTAGGGACGACTGCGGCCTTGTTCGATGATGCCCGACAATTGATTCTTCAGGCGATCGGCAACGTCCGGATACTCGGCGAGCACATTGTTCTGTTCCGCGGGGTCTTTGTCGAGATTGAAGAGCTGGTACTGGGGCACTTTCGTATTGGCAAGCTCGGTTTCGACCACGACGTTACGCGCCGATTTCTTGTCGTACCGATGCAGCTTCCATTTGCCGGCGCGAAAGCCGTACGTCCCGCGGCTGCCGTTGTCTTGTTGGACCAGATTCTCGCGGCCATCGGCGCTTGCTTCCCCTAACAACGCGCCGAGCACATTCAGACTGTCCAAACATGCGTCCTCAGGTAGCGGTTGACCGGTCAATGCAGCAAGGCTGGCAGCAAGGTCGATAGTGCAGACGATTTCGTCGCTCACCGCAGGTTTGATCCTGCCCTTCCACCGAGTGATGAACGGGGTTCGCGTGCCGCCTTCATAGACACTGTACTTGCCTCCGGTGTAAGGCCCCGCGGCTCGATGGTCGCCAATCTTCTCGATCGCATTGTCCTTGTAACCATCATCGAGCACCGGACCATTGTCGCTGCAGAAAACAACCAACGTATTTTCGGCTAACTTCAGCCGATCGAGCGACTTCATCAGTTCGCCGACACACCAATCAAGTTCGATAATCGAGTCACCGCGAAGTCCTAGTGACGTCTTCCCTTGAAATCGTTCGTGCGGAATGCGGGGCACGTGAATGTCATGCGCCGCGAAAAACAAAAAGAACGGCTGCTCTTTGTGCTGCTCCATGAACTCAACCGATTTTTCAACCCATTTGTCGGCGAGATCTTCGTCACGAAAACGAGCCGCGTGCCCGCCGGTGTAAAATCCGATGCGGCTGATCCCGTTATGAATCGTCGAGTTATGGCCATGCGACCAATCCATTTTCAGCGTGTCACGATGCGTGACGCCAGTGGGATGTTCAGGACTTGGCTTTTTATCACCAACCCACAATGGGTCTGTGGGGTCAAGATTCTCAACGCGATGATCGTGAACATAGACCTGCGGCACGCGGTCGTTGGTCGTGGGCAAGAGGAAACAGGTGTCGAAACCAATTTCGAGCGGCCCCGGTTTGAGGTCACCGTTCCAATCAGGCCCGCTCTCCCCTCCCAGTCCAAGATGCCATTTGCCGATCACGGCGGTCTTGTAGCCGGCACCCTGCAGTAGCGATGCGACGGTTTCCGTCCCCGGTTTAATGATCGCAGGTGCGTTTGGCGGCGCGATCCCGGTGCGTTTTCCACGAAACGCGTAGCTGCCGGTCAGCATCGAGTAACGCGTGGGAGTGCAGGTGGATGCGGAACAATACCCACTGGTAAATCGCACCCCTTCGCCAGCAAGTTTGTCAATATTCGGAGTTTCCAACGACGTCGCACCGTAGCAGGAAACGTCGCCATAACCGAGGTCGTCCGCCATGATGACGATCACGTTGGGCGTATCGGCTGTTACGCGAACGGTCGAAACCAGCAGCAATAGGACGAAGATGGAAAGGCAGCGAGTATTCAAGGGGGAGATCTCCTAAGACGGCAACTTCAGATCAGATGAGGGGGGAGGGACGAGCATCGGCACAAATGCCCGAACCACTCTACCATACAACGAAGTTGCTTTGAGGGGGATTCGTCCCTTTGAAGTCGTATTTTGCCAGACGTGTATCGGAGGCTGGAGGAAAGTCTTGACGACTATCGCCACCGAGAACGATGCATTGGTCTTAGGGGCATTTGGGCTTAAAAGTGGATTCGACCACGTGCCAAGCGGACATCCAGATTGTGGAGTCGTAGCGTCCGACGGTTCTGCACCAACAGCCGTACGAAACCGTTGGGTGACGCGTGTCGTTGGATGAGGATGTCGATGGGATATTGTCGGTCTAGCACGTCGCCAACCTGAAAGCCGTTGACGGTGATGATCCGGTCACCGGGTTCGAGTCCTGCTCGCGAGGCGGGCGTGTTCGGGAACACTTGAGTCAACAGGTGTCCCGTCGTCGTGTAATGACCAAACACTCCCAAGTGCCAACCGCCAAAATGATCACGGCCGGGATGTTGCGGTTCCACAAACGGTTCGCCCCAATCACCAATCTGCGGTTGAAAGTCCGCCTGCTCACCAAGTGGTGCCGCCAACGGTTCGTTCCCGTGAGCACTCACGCCCGCATGTAAGATCACGCTGGACGTCACCAGCGTCATCAGCACCACCACGCCGCTGGCTGAAAACCTTGTGTTCGTTCGACAGTTCATCGTATTTCCCCCCACCCCTTCAAAAAACGATTTGCATTCGCCTATTACCATTTTAGATGCGTGTCCGACATGAGTTAAGGAATCGCGTTGCGAGAGTCACGGCAAATTTGAAACTCACACGACAACACTCCCTCTATCTCATGGCCGGCCGTGCCCCTTTTTGTCACGCATGCCAAAATTTTTGCCTCTGAACCCTCACCCATGCGTCTGTTCACACCCACACAGCAAGTGCCAATCCTGGGCTCGACAAGACAAGTTGGCCGCAGGATAGCGAGGCGAACAACCAGGGCAAATTTGCATTGCTCCTGCCGCTCCCTTAAACTACCTGTCACCCCCCCCTTCCCCACCCCAACCTCT
>NZ_JBFHFD010000075.1:0-19726 GCF_041583735.1 Novipirellula sp. | reverse complement strand
TTGAGCTGGCAAGAGATCCCATCGGCTCCATCCCTTGATGATCCCACCTAAGGAATCTGGTTTGTCGACCGCAACCACTTCAAATAATACGTCCACCTCGGCGGATACTCGCGCCGATTCGGCGGCGCGACCGGCGCGTCGTAAAACGAGCCACTTAAAAGACGTCCCTGCGACGCTCGAACTTCGCGAAAGTTTGCGCTCTCGCTGTGCCGAAGTCGCCAAGCGAATCGACCGCTCGGTCCCCTTGACCAAGGACCAAATGGAACAAATTGCTCGGCGGTTCCTCGAGGAAGCCGATCTTCCCGAGGGGTACCTGGGGTGGATGATGGTGATGATCAGCAGCGAATTTTGGAAAGACCAATTGGCGTCGGTGCCACCGGAGCGTCGGTTATTCCTGTTGCCTCACTGCTTGAAACATGCCGAAGGGTGTCCGGCGGAGTACGACCAATTCGGGATGAACTGTAAAGAGTGCGGGGCATGTAGCATCGCCGATTTTCGTTCGATCGCCGAAGAGATGGGCTATCGCGTGTTGGTCGCCGAAGGTTCCCCGGTGGTGCTAAAAATCATCATCGGCGGTTACGTCGATGCGGTGGTCGGCGTTGCCTGTTTGAACGTGCTTGAAAAAGCGATCGACAAAGTCCTGCTGGCGGGGATCCCTTGCATGGCGGTGCCGTTGTTGAGCAGCGATTGTCGTAACACCAAGGTTGACGAGTCTTGGGTCGAGCAGATGATTCGGACTCCCTACGTTCCGGCAACGCATCAAACGAAGAGCTACGTTCACTTGATGCGGGCGGCCAGCGAATTGTTTGCCCCCGACGCGATGGACGAATTGGCACCCCGCGTGCGTGACCAATCGCCGCTTGGCGTTAATGCGGTGACGCCCGATTCGATTGCAAAGCTTGATACGATTGCCGCGACCGAGCATATCGCCTACGACTTTTTGGCTCGCGGCGGTAAACATTCAAGGCCCTTCATCACGCTGGCCGCCTATGATGCGATGACCGGCGGCGATTGCACCGGGGAAAGTGGCGCCGCTGCGGTCGGCGCGATGCCGATCACCGTGCGGCGGGCCGCGATGAGTATCGAAACGTTCCATAAAGCCAGTCTGGTTCATGACGACATCGAAGACGATGATGCGTTTCGTTATGGACAACCGGCCGTACATCATCGCTTTGGTTTGCCGACCGCGATCAACGTGGGCGACTATTTGATCGGATTGGGATATCGATTGCTCAGTCGACGTGATGCCGACGATGCGATTTCATCCGAGGCACGCGTCGATGTCCTGGACGCGTTGGCCACCGCCCACACGCGGCTAGCCGAGGGGCAAGGTGCAGAATTGCTGTGGCGAGATTCTAAGAGTCGTCAACTTTCGCCGCTCGATGCGTTAAAAGTCTATGCACTGAAAACGTCACCCGCGTTTGAGGCCGCGTTGTACAGCGGCATTCGCTTGGCGGGCGACGCGGAAGCATACCGCAAACCAATCCGAGATTTCTCGCGTAACCTCGGCGTGGCATTCCAAATTTTGAACGACATTGGCGACTGGACCGGCGACGATCACAACAAACTTGCCGCCGGTGGCGACTTGTTCGGCGGACGTCCGACCATTTTGTGGGCACTTGCACTCGAAGCGTTGCAGGGCGACGAGCGTGCCTTGTTGATCCGTTTGGTCGAGAACCCCGCCGCCTATAGCGACACGGAACGGTTGGCGATCGCAACACGGTTGTACCACTCTGCGGGTGTCTTTGACACGGCGATGCAGTTGGTCGATAAACATCAGGCCCGAGCCGAAATGGTTGCCGACGAACTCGAGCCCGAGTCACTTCGCCGACTGCTATATTTCCTGGTCGATACGGTGCTTGAGCGTCCCGAGGTCCCTACCCCCACCGTGATTTCGTTAAGCAGTGTTCCCGTCAATTCGTTGCCTGTTGTCTGATACGATTCGATGGCATTGCGCGAGTGAAGTCACCACCGCGAGCGAAGTCACCACAGCGAATATCCGACGTTTTTCCGGCATATACTGAACGACCTGCTTGGCAAATGCTCGGCGGCGAATTTGATTACTCACCACGCATACATGAAGGGTTCGATGTCGCCTAAAAAACTTAGCATCGAAATCGAGCATCTCGTTGGTCAATTCTATTCGCTGAGGGAAGAAGCGGAACGCGACGCGGCAACGCGGGTCTGTTCTGACTTAGCCACGTTCGAGTCGATCGCGAGCGCTCCGCCGCCGTTTGACCAACTGCTTGATCATCACAAACACATGACCGTCACGGTCGAGGCGTTTCATGGTCAAAAAGTCGACGTGGTCGTGCACCGTACTAAACGAGTCGACAATTGGTACTCGCGTGAAATCACCTTGGTGACGCAGCAAGACAAAAAAATTGTTCAATACGGAATTGTCCGATTGAATGTGGACCAATTAAGCGAGCCGGTATGGAGCCGGATTGAGAGCGAAGCCATTCCGCTGGGCCGAGTGTTGATCGAGCATAATGTGCTTCGCCAGGTCCAGTTGTGCGGATTGTGGCGAGTAAGTGCAGGCCCCTCGCTGGCTTCTCTCATGCAAGTGGAAAAAGACGAGACGCTTTTCGGGCGAACCGCATTAATCTATTGCGATGGTGATCCCGCGATCGAACTGCTTGAAATCGTTGCGCCGGTTCCCTCAGACTGACCCCTCTCTCCCCTCCGCTGAGGCCTTGGAAATGCATTTGCGTCTCGTTTCAAAACGCCACTCAACCTCGTTTTTCTTCGGAGTGGCTGCATCCGTCGTGATGCAGATGACTTGTCTATCATTGGCCAGCCATGGCCAAGATTCCGATTCGATGTCGGTCTCATCCTTGAGAGCCACTGGGCTGAAAGCACTGCAGGAAGGGAACCGCGATCTGGCGATCGAGTCCGCGGACGCCATCGTTCGCCAACACAGTAACGATGCCCGAGCCATTCGCTTGGCGGCGGATATCTATCTACGTAGCGGTAAGGTCGATTGGGCCACTCGTCTGTTTAACCGCTACGCCAAAGTCGCTCCCGAACAGATGCCTGAGTTGTGGCAACGTGGCATCGCCTTGTATTTTTCGGGGAACTACGGCGAAGCGGCGAAGCAATTCGAAGCTCATCGCAGCGTCAACCCGAATGATGTCGAAAATGCCGCATGGCACTTCTTGTGCGTTGCCAAAGCGAGATCGTTTGACGAGGCTAAAAAGCTGATTTTGCCAGCTCCCGGCGATCGTCGAATCCCAATGCAACAGATTCTGGAAATGTTATCCAGCGGCGACACCGAAGCGGTAAATGCCCGCGTCAACGAAACCAAAGTGGGCACCGCGGAACGAGCCGACGCCGCTTTCTATGGTGATTTCTACCTTGGGCTGTATGCCGATGCTGCGGGCGATCTGGAGCGAGCACGCAAACTGTTGGACCGCGCGTCCAAAGACGCACCGCACCATTATATGGGCGATATCTCGCGAGTTTACGCAACGTATTTGCACAGCGACGACGCTAAAACTAGCGTCAAAAAATAATCGTTCTTCAAATCGCATCGCATCCTCAAGGTACACCATGTCCGCAGCGGATCCGCCCCGCCGGTACTATCGTAAGATTGCCATTTTGCTGTGTGTCTTGGGGATGCCGGTCCTGCTTTGTTCAGGCACCGCGACGTGGTGGTTTGCGCGACAACAGATTGCGGCAGGAAAGTTAGCTTTAAAACGTGCCGAAATTGTTGCTCGTGGATTACCGATCGATAACGAATCGATTGCTGAGTTCCGTTCCGAGCGGATGAGTCACGAGCTGTCGGATCGTTGGATGCGTTTGCTGGACCAATTCGAAACCGAAGCGTTTCTAAAGTCGTGCGAGGGTATTCCGATTGTGGGTGTCACCGAGGATGAGCCTTCTATCGCGTTGGATTCGCCTAACAAATATCAAGACGATATCGAGCGATTCTTGGATCAATGGGCTGGTTTGCGGGCGGATCTTCACGAGATCACCGAAGGCAGCGGGGCGATTTGGACCGACATCGAATTTGACTCCTATGCAACTCTACTTCCTCGAGTGCAGAGCACGCGGTCGGCAGCGAGGCTGCTTTCGCTTGAATTCATGGATGCCGTCCGCCGTGGTGATCGCGAACAGGCGTTTCATAGCATCATGGCCACGATTGGCGTCGCACGATCGCTCGAGTCGGAACCGATTTTGGTTGCCACATTGGTCCATCTTGCGATCAGTGGAATGGCACTGGACAATCTGAAACTAGCGATTGAACGTAATTTGTTTAGCGAAGAACAACTTTTGCGACTTCTTGACCAACTCAAGTCGTACGATGATTTCGGCACAAAATATCGGCTCGCTATCGCGGGCGAGCGGGCGATGTCTCAACCGGTTTTTGATAATCCGGGGCAATTGATGGATGACGGAAACGAAAGCAAGATTGGGGCTCGCCCCATCGACGCTTTGGCGGCTCTCGAATTCCTTGAACAAGCCGAGTCGATTCCCACCGAGAACTTGACCGATTTCATGGTCGATGCAAAAGCGTTCGAAACCGAGGTCGATCGTCAGTTTAAAGAAGCGGGATGGTTGCAGAGATGGGACACGGTCATGACCAGTTTGACGGTTCCAGCGGTCGGTGCGTACGCAACGGCAATCGTACGCAATACGATGCAAATGAGAATCGCAAAGCTGGCGATCGGATTGCGTTTGTTTCAAAAGCGTCGCGGTCATTGGCCCGATTCACTCGACGAACTCAGCGCCAGCAGCATCGGAGTGGAGCTGGGGCCGACCGAGCCGATCGGAGACAAACCGTTTGGATATCGAGTGGAAAACGACACGGCGGAGCTGTGGGGATTCATCCCTGAGAACGACAGCGATTCGACACCTGAATCGCCGCCAGATTCAATCGCGGCATCCGAGATCCAACCAGATCAAGTGGATTATTGGCATTGGAAACTTCAACCGCTGGCGAACTAGCAGCACGCAGGAACCGCTTGGAAACGCAACACTGCGGGGCCCGATCGATCAAACGCTTTCGATGCAAATCGACTTCGAGACACATTCGATCAGGCTCGCACGCAGCCGCTGGATCGCTTTATAAAACGCCTGCTCACTTTTCCCTGATTGGATTGCGACATCACGCATGACCACGCCGGCCGAATGGACCTTTAGCAGGACCTCACGTTGATCGGGATGCATCTTTGCTAGGCATTTCTCCAGATGCTGACGGTACAGGGGCTGAGGCTCGTCCGCGGTCGATTCCTCGGACAACAAGTCCCAAACGTCGTCGGCAAATACGAGTGGTGTGCGTGCGATGCGGCGGCGGTGTTTGAGCGCTTCGAAGCGAGCAATTGTCAAAAACCAGCCGCCAAAGGCCGTGCCTTGCTCAAAATCCGAAAATTTTCGCCATGCGATCAAACTCGCTTCCTGAATGACCTCATCCACATCGTTCCAGGTCGGCAACAACCCACGTAGAAACGCGCGCACCTGGGGTTCATGTTCAAGCAATAACCGTACAAAGGCTTCGCCCTGGTCGACACCGGCCTGGTCAACACCGGCCTGCGCAACACCGACCTGCTCCGCTTCGGGCTGCTGAGTGCTATCGTCCATTTTGAGTTGCCGTGGTCGAGTGTTCAGAGGAGGCACGATGCCCAACCGTCAACAGAAGGGAGGCGACTTTGCCTCATCATACGCAAGCGTGTCTCTTCGATTGATCTGATTATATCATCCCAGTGGTTTCGCGGTACGCCGCACGTTGTCTGGTTGCGACGAGTAACACGTGTCGAGTTGAGCGGGTCGGAAGCTTTCGAATCAGCAAATAATGCTCGCCTCTTAGTCCCGACACGCTGCGAGACGTCAAACGACATTCAACGAGTTTAACACTACGGGGTTTTGTTGGACATCTGCAAAATCGCATCGGCGAATGCGTCCCCCATGATGGCGAACGTTTTCGCGCAGCCAAGGTAGTGGTAGCCGGCGTTGGATGCGCCTCGTTTTCGCAATGCGACTTCCTCTGGACTGATCAGCTCGGCTTCGAATTTCTTCAAAAACTCAAGCTGTTCTTGCTCGCTCATCAAGCCGTCTGCGTTGGCATGGTTCTTGTTTTTGGTTCGCAGCAGGTAGCCCATCTGACGCACCGATTCGTATTTCTCTTGGATCGCCGCCAACGGTTCGTCCCAGAATGGCGACGTTGGCACCGCGGTGACGTCGCCGCGAAATTCGGGTAGCGAGGCGGGGGCGGCCATCGCTTCACGGAACATCAAATTGTCAGCGTTCACTTGTTCACCGCCGACTCCCATCACACCAATCACGAACGGCATTTTTGGTGCGGTGAGGTCGCTGCGAACGTCGCGAATGAAATCGGCCATCCATCCGCTGTACTTAGCAAAGCGATTTTCGGAACTGTCCGCAGGCAACCGTGGATAGACGTCGCGGTTGACCATGTCGTTGAACCCTTGGAACCAAACGAACCCCGCGATTTCGTAGCCTTGTTTCTTATCGTAGTCGGGGCAAACTCGACCGATGTCACTGAGCACCTGTTTAACGTGCTGGATCATCAGCCGGTAATAGTGGCCTGATCCGCTCGCGGGATTGCGATCTTTGGCGATGTCTTGTTCGGTTCGCGGATAGACTCCCGCGCTCGGCGGACGGAAATCATAGAACAACGATTTGCCGCCCCAAGCAGTCTTAATAATCAAGACCGGTTCGTCGTAAACCTCATCCATCTTCAAACCAAACGTGAACTCAGGGCCGATCTTGCCACCGTTTTCACTTGGGTTGGATCGAGATCCGTAACCCGCGGTAAGCTTGCCGAAGCCTTCGCCGTTATTGTCGCCTCGCCCGGTCAGATAAGAGATCCATGCCCCTTCGCAGACGCGCGGATTGCCGTCGTCGTCTCGCATCTTTTCCAGTAGCGGCTTCGTCGCAGGATCGTCTCCGATGTAGTCAAACGTCTCGACCTTGGCATGCCCTTCCATATTGGATTGCCCCGCCAAAATAAACACCTTGATCGGCCGCTTTGCCGGGTCCGCCGCCAGAATCGCGGACACCGAAAGCAAACTGAACGCTGTAAACCAAAACAATGTTTTCATGGGAAGCTTTCGATGTGGGATAAGCATCTTGCCTGTCTTGCGGCGCAACGTTGATGTCCTTTCAACGGCGAGGTCATTCCGTAGCGAAACTCGCCAAAAGTTTCGGATGGGGGAAGTTTGATGACAACCTGGAAGCAGATCCCACATTGACGAAAGTCTTGACGGCTTTCGCTACGTTTGACGGAGCTGACGGACAACAGGCTGGCAGCCTGTGCTACGTTAGGACTTCAGTTTCCAGAGCAGGTAGTCGGTGGTCGTTTCGTGATCGACGTTCTCGGCCCCAGGATACACCAATTCACAATCCACGCCTGCCGCCTCGCAGTGTTCTTTCAACTTCACGCCAAAGTTGGACGTGTGTGTGGGATCCTTTTGGTTCTGCCCGAGCGCTGGAGGGGCTGAGTAGCTCAGATACACCGGTGGATCATCCGAACTGACCAAGGCATAAGGCGAATATTCGGCGATCCAGGGCAAGATCGTATCGCGTTTGGCAAGGAATTGATCGAACGCCGACAACTTGTTTGCCGAGTCTCCATGAAACCCGAATGCGTGCCCACCGTAGCGGCTGTTCGGTGTCCACTCTTTCATCTGTTTCGGATCCAGCGTCGTTTGAGCACCGGTCACGGCGGCGCACCACAATCGCGTTGACTCACGTGCCACCGCGTCTTCGCTGTCTGGATCCGCCATCTCGGGATGAAACGTCAACCACAGACTCGAACAGGCCCCGGCGGATCCACCGGAGGCACCGATTCGTTGTTTATCAAGATTCCATTCGTCGGCCTTGCTACGAACAAATTGTAGCGCCCGCGCCGCATCGCTGAGGGGTCCTTTGACCGGCGGCGAGACACCATCGGCCGTCGCTTCGGCGACAAAACGATACTCAACCGAGACCACCGAAATGCCTTCGGATAACATCGTTGGCAACATGTTCACCAAGCCACTTAGCCGGCCGCCGCCACTCCATCCGCCGCCATGAATAAAAAACAGCACCGGGGTTGGCTTGTCCGATTTGGCCTGCCAAAAATGAAGCACCTGTTTCGGGTGCGGGCCATAGGCAACGTCGTATTGGGTCGGATCGGGAAGTGGGCGAAATGTCGCCAAGATTCGCTGGCTCTCTTGCTCGCCGATCTCACGAACGAAGAGGTTACGCCAGCGGATCTCGCCGCCGTGGGTTTGCAACATGATCGGCCCTTTCGCGGGCAACGGCTCCGATCGGTCCCAGTAATTCTCCATCACCGCACCTTCGACCACCAAGCGTTTGTTGAGCCAAACCCAAGTTCGATCACCGACTTGTCGGATTCGCAATTGGTTCCATTGGCCAAACGGTTTATCGGCTCGCATAATGGGATCACGCCCCAACGTGCCGGGCGTATTGTTGAACAGGCCACCGGAACCTTGATGCGGTTTGCGATCAGGTTTCTTTGGATTGAACGCTTGGTTCCAGTCCCAAATTTGAACTTGCGGCGTCCCACGCAAATAGACACCGCTGTCCGCACCGGGAACCGTCTTGTACTCGATCAGCAGGTCGATGTTTCCGAACTCCTGTTCGGTCGTTGCGTAAGGCCCATGACCATCGTTGACCAGTTCGCCATTTTCCACGGACCAATTCTCGGGAAAGGCTGCCCGCTGCTCGCGTAGGTTGGCCTCTTTCTTCTCACCCGAAAGTTTAACGGACGCGTGTGGATTCCATCCGTACCATCCCGAAAGATCGTTGCCGTTAAAGATCGCTCGATAACCTTCGGGCGGTTCCGGCGATGCGGCGTCACAAGACGGTGCAAGCGACAAACAACTATAGGCGACAGTAAAAATCGCCAGGAACCGAACAAAATATTGCATGGTGAACTTTCCAGGTGGGATGGGTTTGAATGGGGGATAGGCTTCCAGTTTGTCATGCAGCTTCCCTTTGATTCCACTGCAACGAGGCCGCGATCATCATGGTAACGAAACTCGCCAACGGCTTGTTGACTTTAGTCCAAATGCGAATCGCAACGGTGCCGTGGGCTCTAAGGCACCGGGTACTGCGTGGAACCCGGCCGCTTACGCGTCACGGCTCAATAAATCACCAAGCCCCCAAGAGTTTCGCTCAGGTCCGCGGCAGTCCAAAATCATCGCGACCGTTGCTACCGCAAGCGCTCTCACTTTGACTTCGCCTGTTCTAACATTTTTCGAACTCGTTCTTGTTCTTTGGCGAGTGCACCCGCAGGGACCGGCATCGGTTTGAATTCCGCCGATGCTTTCAGCTCTTCTGCCGGCGGAATCTCTCGCCAACGCAAATTGCGAAACCAGACGGGTTGCCCATGGTCTTGTAGCCACAGTTCCCCGCCGCGTCCGGTTAAGTCACCGCCGCGAATCGTCAACAATTTGACCATGGCGGCCCATTTGGGATCGGTGTAGTCGAAATCCAAGACCTTTTCGTTGTTGAGCCAGTGCTGGATCACCGTTCCTTTGCAGACAACACGACCGCTGTTCCATTGGCCCACCGGGCGTGTCGCGTCTTTGGACGGGGCCATGCAGAAAAACAGCGACGCTGCGGCTTGACGTGGGTTCTCGCCATAAGGGCTGCCGATGTTATCGAGCACTTGATACTCGACTTGTCCTGGTCGGTAATAAACGCCGCTGTTGCACCCTTCGGACACTTTCCATTCAAAGCGGAGCTCGAAATCGTCGGGGACTTTTTTGCGTTTGTACGTCAACGATCCTCCCTTGGCCGCACGAAAAAAGGCACCGTCTTCGATTCGCCAGTTACCGTCTTGCTGCCATCCGTCAAACGTCTTGCCATCGAACAGTTCGACAAAGCCTTGCCGACTTTCTGCCTCGCTCATCTTGGCAATCTTTTTTGCCATCGGCTTGCTGATCAACATGCGGAGCTTGGCTCGTTCGCTGACAAGCTTTTTCGCCAACACGTCTTCTTCGCTAAATCGGGCCATCAAGATCTCACCATCGGTTGCCCGATTGCGGTCATAAGATATGTAGATCGTGCCGTCGGACGACTGCAAACCATCGGGATAGCTGATCCCTTTTCGATCGTCCAGCACCAAGCCGCCGGACCATGTTTTGCCCTCATCGTCCGATAGCCACGCACTTAGTTGAACGCGTCCTTGATGGGAATCAATTTTGTCCCCGTGCTTGATCAGCAGAATGCGGCCCGATGCCAGCCGGCGAACGAAGAATCGTGCATTGGGGTGGCGAATGACCTCATGCTCCGTCGGCGTTTGCCAAGTGCGACCACGGTCGTTGGACGTGGTCTGCATCATCCCTCTGGCCGTACGAGCGAGCATCCAAAGCGTTCCGTCGGTTCGCTCGATGATCATGTGCTCGTGCCAATCGGGGTTCGGGAACGTTGCCGCACCACGACGTTGCCAGGTCGCCCCTTGGTCATTTGAGACATGGACGCTCGCGCCACGCAGCGGATCCAGCTCGGAGAAACAACCGCGGAACGGACCAAAACCAGGACGCTGGTCAAGCGAAATCGGCAGCATCCATTCGCCGCTGGACAACACCGTGGGCTTGTTCAGCATCACACCGTCAGCGATACGGCGGGGTGTCGTCCAGACAGGATCGTCGGCATCGGGGTTGTCACAGCGAGTGGCCCAGACGCCGGCGCGACCGTCAAACATGTCCATCGACTGATCAAAAAACAGCCACAAACGTCCGAGCGGATCGGTCCACAAGTTGCCAACCAGGACACTGCGAGGACGCGGCAGATCGTTGTTATGCGAATCGACCACCAATCGAGGCGGTGACCAGGTTTCGCCGTCATCGTCGCTGGTTGCCAAAACGAAGAACGCCTCGGGGCTGTCGCCGCCGGCGACCCAGCACGCCCATAGCCGTCCACCGACTGTCCGTT
Organism: Novipirellula sp.; assembly: GCF_041583735.1. Lineage (NCBI taxonomy): Bacteria > Pseudomonadati > Planctomycetota > Planctomycetia > Pirellulales > Pirellulaceae > Novipirellula > Novipirellula sp. The sequence continues at coordinate 8,818 of NZ_JBFHFD010000075.1, read as the reverse complement.
CGATTCCAATCGTCATACCGTAATCGAGTTTGTCATAATCGTATTCGGGCAGCGGCGATGTATTTAGCACCGGGGTTTCAAGAGCATGTTCGGCGATCTTTTCCATCTTTTCAATTCTCGCGGCCGCTTGCTCTGGCGTCTCCTGCGGCGCCGCACGTCCCTTGGTCACACGCGAGGTGATCTCGGTCGCTTCGCCCAAGACCAAGAACGCCAGCTTATCAAACCGCAATCGATCCCCAGGGTTCAGCGATTTGCGGTAAGCAAACACACGATTGATTTCACCGGGAAACAACTGGAACTCAGGCGTGTCGACTTTGGTAAAGCCCTGTTTCAGAAGCGACACGCTTTGGTTCGCCGGATGCGATTTGCTAAGCGTCATCACGAAGATTTCCCCCGGCTTCACACACTCGATTTCGTGACCTTCAATACTGGTCCGTACAAATTTGCGTCCCATCAAGAAATCAGCCGCTTCGGTCAGCGTGTAATCGCGGTTGGTGAACAGTTTGACGCCCGGTTTCAACACAGCAGCCTGCTCTACGGACGCAGCAATCGGACTGCGTTTCTTGCCGGCTTGCGATTCGAACTCGCCCACCGTTTCCAGTTTGCCGAACATGATTCGTTCTTTCCGACTCGGCGACGAGTCACCTTGCGTCACGCTCAACCAAATCGCTCCGTCGTGTTCATGAAACGCGGGGTACTGGAACGATTTCGTGGTTTCAAAGCGATACTTTCGCTGCCATGATTTGCCGTCGCGCGAAATATCGATATTGAAAACGCTCCGGCCGACGCCCTGAATCTTCGTTGCTTCCTGCCAACCGAGATAATAAATGTCGCCAAATTTGTCGAACGTCGGCTTCGAGTTTGCTCCATTGGGAATCGAGGATAACTCGCGTCCCGGTGTCCATGATTTCCCGTCCACGCTGGTGGTGACGTGGTAGTTGCCTCCGTCGTTGCGACAGATCGCCATCCATGTTCCATCGGGCAATCGGTTGGCGGCCGATTCACTCAGGTTTCCCGATTGTGGCTCGTTAAAATGCCCCACCACTTCGAAGGTGGCAAAGTCGTCATGCGCGATCGCCAGGGCATTCTGTTTGCCAGGGAAGTTATTCAATGCCACATAGGTGGTGTCATCGAAGGTTTTGAAGGCATCAAAAAGGTAACATCCGTAATCTTGCGGTCTCTTGCTGAACCCATTGGCGGCTGCATCGTCGTGCAAGTATCGCGGCTGCATGTCAAACGTGCCTGCGGCCGTTTTGAGTTTTGCTTTGTGGATGGTGTCCTGAAACTGCTGTGACTGCAGATCAAAATCGCGATACCAAATTTGCGACTGCCGCACCCCAGGTTGCTCGCTGGCAAAGTAGCAACGCAGAGTGGCGTCGCTGATTCGCCGAATCCGCGGCACGAAACAAGCACCGATCGGAAGCGCCACGTTGGCGAAAACTTGCTCGGTGCGAGCCAGCGGCACGATCGCTTTGACATCCAGCGTTTTCAAATCGACGATGGACATCGCACAGTAGACCTCGGGCCAAGCCGGACTTTCGCCTGCGCGCTGATCGCTCAATTCGGCAACGACATAGGCTTTGTCGCCAACGACCACAAACTCTGAATCGTGAGCCCCTTTGACTTCAGAACCCGTTACGCGGACAAGTCTCTGCATCACCAAATCGCCAGCCAGTGCGGGATCCCAATCATCGGGGATGATCGATGGGGCAGAAACATCGCGGCCAGAAACCAACGTGTCGGCTGCCGGGACGGAATTAGAAACAAGCAGGATGGCCGTGATGACAAACGACGCCAATACAGAGCGAAAGGAAAGCATGTGTGGTGAGACTAAACGTGATTGGGGGGAGGGCAGGGAGCGGAGGGAACTCGATACCAATCGATCCAGGCACTCAGCCAAGGACACGATTGTCCTAATCAATATAGTCCGCCCCGCGACGGGAAAACACCACCAAAGCTCAATTCGCGTTGCCGCCAGATGGCCGATATACTTAGGACGAAGGATTGGATTCACAGGTATATCGCTGACGCTCCCGTTTACTAAGGTCTTTTTGCAATGCAGTTTCGTCGTTACTACCGTGGGTTACCCTCTATGCTTCTGCAGCTCGCGGTAATTCTAGTGCTCAGTACATCGCTAGGGGCTGCGGACGATGTGGAGATGAAGGCTGAGGTCCCAAATGAAAACGCGCAGGCGGAGAAAGTCGCGTTAATTAACGAAATCTATCAGCACGATTATGAGTCCGCGCAGACTCGAGAACAGAAGTTGCGTTTTGCTCGGAAACTGTATCACGTCGGGTTAGAAACGAAGAATGATCCGACGGGGCGATTCGTCTTGTTGCGAATTGCGAGAGACATCGCGATAGAACAGCGTGATCCGATCACGACTATCCGTGCGATAGACGCGATGGATGAGACCTTTCAGATTGACGCGTTGCAGATGAAGGTTGCTTCGTTGACAAGTATTGCCAGCTCCGCTCGCATGCGGAGCGAGCAGAAAGAAATAGCGGCGGAGCTAATCTCACTGATCGATCAATGTGTCAAGTCAGACCGCTACTCGATCTCTGAGCCTTTGCCCGCGATCGCAATCAGTGCTGCACTGAAAGCTAGGGATACATCACTGCGTATCGCCGCAATCGCACGTGAGGATGAACTGGTTCGATTGACCCGTGACTACAGCCGCATCGTCAATTCGCTTGAGACGCTCGCGGTTGCTTCGGATGCTCCCGAAGCTAATCTTGCCGTCGGTCGATTCTATTGCTTTTCGAAGCAAGATTGGACGCGGGGTCTACCGCTGCTGGCCGCGGGCACGGATCAGGTGTTGAAATCTCTATCCTTGCAAGAAATGGCACAGCCTGCCGATGCGATGGCAATCGGCGAAGGGTGGTGGGAGTTTGCTGAGACGACCAGCGAATGGGAGAAAAAGCACATCCGCAAACATGCCGCGATGTGGTATTCGAAGGCGATCCCCGATCTATCTGGACTTAACAAGGCCCGCGTCGAGCGGCGTATTCAAGAAGCGGGAGTGCAACGAAGTGACGCTACATCCAATGGTCATTTCGCAGTTCGCTTCGCGCTGGCTCTGGATGGAAAAACGAGTTTTGTGTCGATGAACACCTACCGGTACGATGGACGCTATCCCATCACGGTGGAAGCGATTGTCAAAGTGGACGAGCCACCGAAAACGACGGGAGTGATCTGTGGGACATATGATGACGCCGGATTGGGATTGGCAATACTGAAAAATGGTTTTTGGGAATTTGCCGTGCGTTCTCGCTCCGGTGGATACCGGCTCAGCCAATCCAGCAATCCAGCTGCACTGGGAAGGTGGACTCACGTTGCGGGAGTGTATGACATGGGCCAATGCTACCTCTGTGTTGATGGAAAGATTCAGCCGTCGGTCCAACCTGTGCCAGGCGGACATAAAGCGTCCAAGATTCCGATGAAATTGGGGATCAATCCGGGACGTGTGCCCGTTGATTTTTTCCTAGGGCAGATACGAGAGTTCAAAATATCCAAGGTTGCCCGATACACCGCCCCTTTCCGGGCAGCTGAAGAATTAGATGTCGACGACGACACGATCTTACTACTGAAATTAAACGAAGGCAGTGGCGTGGTGGCAAAAGACAGCTCGGGAAATCAGCATCATGGTGCGATCGTAAACGGTACTTGGATCCCCCTGAACTGATGGCGGTGTATTGCCAAGATGCAATCCATGCTTTTGCTTAGATGGGCACGCTACTTATCCGCTGCGAATCGAAACTCAGGTTTTCCCGTGATGTCGGTGCTGGTAATTGTGGGACACCAGTAGCGTTCGATGTGCATCGTGACCAAGCGGTTACCATCGAAATGGTCGACATACGGACTTTGGCGGTGATTGTACATCGTGTCACTCAAGTCTCGCATTAGCACCACGTTTTGACCTTGATAGACCATTTGACGAATTGAAAAAGGCCGTCCCAACACGCACATATTCATGTGCACTCCCATCACAATCACGTTCCGAATGCCACGTTGTTTCATCAGGTAGAACGCTTCGGCGTTGTCGGTGATCGCATCACCGGGCTGAATCTCGATCGTGTCGATTTGCCGACTCCATGCTTGTCGTGTTGTGCAAGGAGGATCGCAGTCGCAGCCACCATCAGAGTCGTCGATGGGTAGCGGCGGTTCGCGCGCGGGATCGAGGTAGGCCCAGCGTTTGAGCGGTAGGGCGGTATCGACCGGCGGCGCTTGCTTCGCAAGTTTTCGCATCGGGGTGTCTTTGTAATAATCGATCACCGAGCTTGGGCAATGAATGATCAACACCCCTTTGTTTCTGGCTTGGCGAATCACCGTGTTCATGTGCAGTGCCATCTCGGAGACACGTTTTGTGGCGCCGTCGCACCAATGTTGATCCCACATGTCGCAGACGATGATCGCCGTCTCTTCGGCTTTCCAGCTTCGCGTTTCGGACGTGGTTAGATATCTCGGTTGACCCCCACTGTTGTCGCTGACTTGGCTGCGTGTGTGCAGCGTGAGCGTCTCTGCGGAGACCGTCGCGGTCAGGCACGCGATTAAAGCGATTGCGAAAATGACCATCAGACATTGACGCAAGTCGGCACGGAGGTGGAACAGGAGCTTTGGGAACAAGGGAAAATTACGACACATAGTCATCAGCCTCGATCGTGGAAAGACTCGATACCGTAAAGCGGTAGGAATCTTGAACGACTAACAGTGTAAAGAGTATTGTCGCCGCCATGGGGGGGCGGGTGGTTTGCGAATGGTAAACGACGAGGTGACGACACGTTGTGGCCCCGAACTCGTATCCTAGGATATCGTTTGCGGTCGCTATTGCGACTAAGAAACGAGTGCCGGCTGCAATGCTCTAAGCACGCTTACTTTTAGCACCCCAACTCTATTGACTTTGATGCCACGGTAGTTGCGGCTGCCTTTTCTAGGAAATAGGATGGTGCCTGGATGATCCGGTTAGCGACCGATGGTTGATCTTCATCCAGGAAGGTTTCTGGCACATCGCCGATCTTTCAAGTACAGAGTCCCACCTTTTTGCTAGGGCGACGTATCAAACGATGCGGTCCTAGCGTCCTACCTCCTACGCATCGTGTGCGACGATTTTTGCGTCGTAGAACAAAGATGCTCCAGCAATTCCCTGAGTGGAATGAACTGATGAAATTGATCCATCGTGTACCTTCGATAACGCTATTGATGCTGATTGCGTTACTGGCCTTCCAACCGCAAACACCAACCTATGCCGCAACGCCCGATGGATTTACATCGTTGTTCAACGGAGTGGACTTGAGCGGTTGGAAAGGATTGGTGGGGAATCCCAAGACGCGTGCTGCGATGTCGGCAGAGGAGTTGTCAGCGGCGCAACAGGAAGCGGACAAGATCATGCGAGCCCACTGGAGTGTCGTCGATGGCGTGCTGAAGTTTGATGGCAAAGGCAAGAGTCTGTGTACCGAGCAGGAATACGGTGACTTCGAACTTTACGTCGATTGGAAGATCCTCAAAGGCGGAGATAGTGGGATCTATTTGCGTGGTAGCCCACAGGTTCAAATTTGGGACACCGAGTTCGAAAACTATTTTCGTCACGGCGCCGAGAACGGTTCAGGTGCGTTATGGAATAACAAACGCAACCCCCGCTTTCCGCTGGTCAAAGCGGACAAACCGGTGGGGCAATGGAACACGTTCTACATTCGTATGGTTGGCGAGCGAGTGACGATCAGGTTGAACGGGCAATTGGTGGCCGACAACGTGGTCATGGAGAATCTTTGGGAAAGAGATCTGCCAATCTACCCGCGTGGACAGATTGAATTGCAAAACCATGGCAATACGCTGTACTTTCGCGACATCGCCATACGTGAAATTCCGGCCGACGAAGCGAACGCGATTCTGACCGCAATGAGCGATGACGGCTCATTCGAGCGTGTCTTTAATGGGAATGACTTTACGGGCTGGAGCGGCGATTTGGACAACTATGAAATCGTGCAGGATGCGATCCTCTGCAAACAGGGAAAAGGAGGCACGATCTTTACGGAGAAACAGTACGACGATTTCGTCGCAAAATTAGAATTCAAACTGCCGCCCTCCGGAAATAATGGACTCGCCATCCGGTACGCCGGCAAGGGCAGCGTCAGTGCGAATGGCATCGAACTACAAGTCCTTGACTCGGAAGCCGCGAGGTACGCGAATCTTGATGCACGCCAATATCACGGTTCGGTTTACGGATTGGTTCCCGCACATCGCGGCTATCTGCGACCGACTGGCGAGTGGAATTTCCAGCAAGTGACCGTGCGTGGATCAAAGATCAAAGTCGAACTGAATGGCTTTACAATTCTGGATGCCGATTTGGCGGAGGTAAAAGAGTCAAAGAGCGGTGCCGTTCCTGAAGGAGCAAGACGAAAAGGAGGACACTTCGGATTTGCGGGGCATCAGGATCCCGTCGCGTTCCGCAATGTCGCGATCCGAGAATTACCCGGCGAGCCAGCGGAACCTTCATCGCGGGACGTCGCGGTAAGCCCGACCGAGGGTCCAATTGAACTGTTTAACGGACGCAATCTGGAAGGTTTTTATAGTTGGATGCGAGACACCGAGTACGCCGACCCGAACAAGGTGTTCACGGTGAGTGATGGGATGATTCATATTTCGGGTAACGGCTACGGCGCCCTTATCACCAACCAATCCTATCGAGATTATCATTTGATCGTCGAGTTCAAGTGGGGCGAAAAAACGTGGGGCGATCGCGAGGATCGGGCCCGAGATTCTGGGATTTTGGTGCACGCCTGGGGGCCGGATGGTGGGTTCGGCAACACGTGGATGGCCGCCATCGAAGCTCAAATCATCGAAGGCGGCGTGGGTGACATTTTGGTGTTGACCGGTGCGGACCCGGTGACAGGGCAAGTGCTGCCGGTTTCGCTGAGTGCCGAGATCGCGAAGGATCGTGACGGTGAAAAAGTCTGGAAGCGAGGCGCCGATCGAATGACGCTTTCGAGCGGCCGGATCAATTGGTTTGGACGCGACGAGGACTGGGCCGACAAAATCGATTTTCGCGGCAAACAGGATGTTGAAAGCCGCTTCGGAGAATGGACTCGGTTGGAAGTGATCGCCGATGGCGGCCACTTGCTGTACAAAGTGAACGGTGTCGTCGTCAACGAGGCGTTCGAAGCGAAACCCGACTTTGGGAAACTGCTTTTGCAAACCGAACAAGCGGAAATGTTCGTCCGCCGCTACGAACTTTGGCCTCTTGGCAAGGCTCCGGCTGACGAGCTGAAGCAATAACCAATCACGCGCTGCCGGTCGCACGGAACCTGCGGCATTTGCCTGGCGTAGCTACGCTCGCCAGAGCGTGGTTTTCCACCGCGAACCCGGGCGCAGCGACGCCGCAACCCCATAAGTTGTTTTCGTACTTCTCGCTGCTTGTCAATTTTCGATCGTGGCGGTGAAGGTTCCTCGCAGTAAACTTTTGTTCGCGTCGGGCAAGCACAGGTAGATTTTGCCAGGCAGTTTGCCGTCGGCCGATTGTCCAAACTCTAATCGCATCGCGTATTCGCTCATAAAGATCTCCGTTTCCAAGCCGTCATCGGCCGTGCTATAGCGGAAATGCACATGAGGCGACGAGAAGCCTGATTTTGCGTTGACGTCAAATGTCTTGCCATCGGGTTTCTCGTCCTCGTCCAAGAACAAAAAGATGATCCATGAATGAACGTCCTGATTGCCATCACGGTGCGTCAAATGGAGGATCCCATCGCGGATCCTCGAGTCGTTGATCGTGGTGGGCATCCCGGCGGCGACCCCGGAAGCCGTCGTGGACGGAATTTCCAATCCAGCGAGATCCAAGCTCCAGCCCTCCGGTGCCGGACCTGATGAGACCTTCTTCGCACCTGCGGGTGCACTGGAGCTCGCCATCGACTCGGAGATCTCGAATTGGATGCTGTCTTCGCCGCTGAAACCAAACTCCATTTCGGGGCCAGCCGCGTCGCCGGCATTTCCGGCGCCGAAATTTAGCATCGCTGCCGCTTTTGTGATTGCCTGGTCAAACTCCTGTTGCGACTCGGCCGCCAGTAGTGAATCCAACACCGTGCCCGCCATGACGGTAAACATACTCGTCATCATCGTTATGCCCTGCATGCTTTCCGCGTTCTCTGCTTTCATCTGCTCCATCGATTGTTTCAGTTCGCCGGATTCGAGTTTCGACTTCAGTTCCGTCCATTGCTGGAACTGTTCCTCGGTGACCCAGCGATTCGAGACGCGGACAAGTTTCGCCTCGCGAGACGTGAATTCAAAGTTGAAGTCGCTTGCAGGTTGATCGTTTTCTGTTTGCGGAACACGTACGATGGCGTGATCGTCATCAATTTGCTCGATCGTCAACGAGTCGAGGAAACCGTCGATTGCACCCGGAGGGGCAAGTTCGAACAATCGTTTCAAGTGTCCACCGATCCGAGGGCCGTGATAATTGATCGTTTGCGAAAGGTTGCGTTCTCCCGCCATGTCGAATGAAAGAGCGAAATCAACTAGCTCGTAGAGGACGCCGACGGCGGGATCGTAAGCTTGTTCGATTTGCGGCATTGCCTCGGCGGGTGCCTTTCCAAATAATGGCGAGCCAAGCACAAACTCTTTCTTAGTGACCAAGACTTTGATCGCCTTGAAGACCACCGGCTCTATCTGGTCTTGCAGAGCGGACCGCTGATCGACGAGCGGGCTGACTTCACCGCGAAATCGGTCGTCATCAAACGTCGCTCGCATCTCTTCGGGCAGTGCGTGCCACAACACTTCCGGATGCCCCGCCAGGAATTGGTGTTTGGCAAAGTTGATCGTTTCACGCACC
>NZ_JBFHFD010000074.1:0-19779 GCF_041583735.1 Novipirellula sp. | reverse complement strand
TCGTTTCGCAAAACCGTACAATGCAGGTTCAAAATTCACCGCCGAGCTCGATAGGATCGAATGACTTCTCACGCCCCCAAAACGAGTCTTGAGTTTCGAGGTTCGCCACTGATCATTGGCGAAGTGCTGCTCGATCATTTCCCCGACGGACGCAGTATCCTTGGCGGGGCTCCCTTTAACGTGGCATGGAATCTGCAGGGGTTGGGCCGCAAACCGACGTTTGTTTCGTCGGTGGGCGATGATCCTGAGGGAAAACAGATCCGCGAGCGGATGGCAGATTGGGGAATGAAATTGGATGGATTGCAGACCAACCCGCAACATCAAACCGGAGCAGTGCAGGTCACGCTCGAAAATGGCCAGCCTTCATACGACATTGTTTACCCACGCGCCTACGACTTTATTGAGCCTCCGCCGTTGAGTTCAGCAACCGCAGGCATTGGGGGGCAGGGAACGGATGCAGCGTTATCGATTGACGATGAACATTCGATTTTCTATCACGGCACATTGGCGTGGCGAGCCCCTCAGACGCGTGACACGCTGAAGTATTGGATGGCAAACTCGACCGCGTCGCGGTTCGTGGATATCAATATTCGCGAGCCCTGGTTTGATCCGCAGTGGTTGCCGGAACTGCTCAGCGGTGCGGATTTCATCAAGCTGAATGATGAAGAGTTGGCAGGGATTTCGGGCATGTCGTGTTCGTCGGACGATGATGTCCGTCGCGCGGTCGAGAAAATCTCAAGTCAATATGGTAGTTCGGCGGTTTACTTTATTACCTGTGGATCTCGGGGCGCTTACGCGATCACGCATGACCGTGCGTTTTTTGCAGCGGCGCCAAAGCCGGAATCTTTGGTCGATACCGTGGGGGCGGGGGATGGATTTGCGGCCGCCACCATCGATGGCATTTTGGCTGGAATCTCTTACCAACAAGTGATTGAACGTGCGGTACGATTTGCCGCCCGTATCTGCGGTCTCCGCGGCGCCACGACCACCGATGAATCGGTTTACGAGCTCGATGAATGAGCCACTTGGCCGACCCGGTAGCAACCCATCCATCCGAGTCGCAGCCCACAAAATGCGTCAAACGCGGCCGAGGGGCTCACGCCGCTTCGTTACAAAGAAATTCCAACGACATCCCCAACAACATCATCGCCCCTTTTTATAAGTTGTTCATTTCACTCCAACGGAAACGTCAAGGTTATGCCTGAAACGAAGACTGAAGAGCCTAGCGAAACTGCGAGTTCACGATCCCGTCGACTACTCGATCGAGAGAACGGGCTTAAGATCACATTGATCAGCCTGCATGGATTGATTCGCGCTCACGAACCCGAGCTTGGATGTGACGCGGACACTGGTGGTCAAGTCATTTACGTCCTCGAACTCGCTCGCGAGCTTGCTTCGCAGCCGCAGGTTCGCGAAGTCGAGTTGTTGACGCGGCAAATTATTGACCCCAAAGTTTCGGATGATTATGCACAACTTGAAGAAGAGATCAGCGAAAATGCCAAGCTGATCCGCATCCCGTTTGGACCGCGACGCTATCTTAAGAAGGAAGCGCTTTGGCCGTACGTGGACCATTTTGTGGACCAGACTTTGGTGCATTTCCGTCGCACTGGGATTCCTGACATCATTCACGGTCACTACGCTGACGCTGGACTCGCCGGAGCTCAGTTGTCGCGATTGCTGCATGTGCCGTATATCTTCACTGGCCACTCGTTAGGGCGAGTCAAGCGGCAGCGGTTGTCGTTGAACAAAGATAACCTTGATTCACTGGATCGACGTTACAAGTTCTCGCTGCGGACCGAGGCAGAAGAGATTGCGTTGGAGACTGCGTCGATGGTCGTCACCAGCACGACACAAGAGGTTCAGCAGCAATACGAGTTGTACGATCACTACGTCCCATCGCGAATGGAGGTGATTCCACCAGGCGTCGATTTGTCTCGCTTTGCGCCCCCCGCCCCCGATTGGCCGCGGCCTGCGATCGCCGATTCGCTGGACCATTTTTTGCGAGATCCGAACAAGCCCATGATTTTGACCATGGCACGGCCGGACGAGCGTAAAAATCTAACCAAGCTGGTCGATGTGTATGGGCAAAGCGAGCAGTTGCAAAAGCTCGCCAATCTCGTGCTGATCATGGGGTCGCGTGACGACATGCTGGACCTGCCCAAGGCCCAGCGTCGCGTACTCGATAGTGTGCTGCACCGGATCGACAAACACGATCTGTATGGACGGGTAGCCTATCCCAAAACACACTCGCCAAGCGATGTTCCGGAACTGTATCGTTATGCGGCCCAGGGCAAAGGGGTGTTTATTAACCCCGCGTTGACAGAGCCATTTGGTTTGACGTTGTTAGAGGCCGGCGCGACGGGATTACCGATTGTGGCGACCAACGATGGCGGACCTCGCGATATCATTGCCAATTGCAGTAACGGATTGCTGATTGACCCGCTTGACGACGAGATGATCGAAAAAGCATTGCTGCGAACGTTAACCGAACCCGATCAATGGGAGGCTTGGTCCAAGGCGGGAATCGATGGCACACGGAAGCATTATTCGTGGAGCAATCACGCACATCGCTACCTGCGTGATTTGGACGATATTCTCGAGCATTCCTCGGTGCCCGCGCTGGTCAGCGCCCCACGGGCGCGTCGTTTGCCAGAATTTGACCGGTTGATCGTGACGGATTTGGACAATACGTTGTCCGGTGATAACGAGGCGTTAGCCGAATTTGCGGCGATGCTTGAACAAAATGACCACATTGGGTTTGCCATCGCCACCGGCCGGCGGCTCGACAGTGCGATGGAATTAATCGAGCAGCTCGGGCTGCCACGTCCTGACGTGATCGATACCGACGCTGGGACACAGTTGCATTACGGCAAAAAGTTGACTCCCGATCGCAGTTGGCGAAAGCAGATCGATTACGCCTGGAAGCCCGATGAAATTCGCAAGGTGTTGGATGAAATCCCGGGTTTATTTCGACAGGACGACTCGCATCAGTCCGAGTTCAAAATAAGCTACGAGATGGACACCAAGGTTGCGCCATCAACGATGCAGATCAAGAAACATCTGCGGTCCGCTGGATTACGTGCTAAGGTTCTGTTGTCATTGGGCATGTATCTTGACATCATCCCCGTCCGTGGCGGCAGCGAGATGACAATCCGCCATTTGATGTGGAAATGGGGCTTTTCGGCCGAGCATGTGTTGGTCGCTGGCGACAGCGGAAACGATGCCGGCATGCTGCAAGGCCGCAGTTTGGGGGTCGTCGTGGCCAATTACAGTCCTGAATTGAATCGACTTCGCAACCATCCTCGAATTTATTTTGCCGAACACTCGCACGCGCGAGGCATCATCGAAGGCATCGAGTATTACAACTTTTTAGAGAATATCGTAATTCCCAATGATCAGATCGAATCCTAAAGGAATCCGCAACGGCAGCATCGTGTCGCACGCCAGCGGACTCTCTTACGAAGCCGATCTCTCGTTACGACGCTTGTCACCTCGGTTGCAAGCGTTTTGGGATAGCCGGGATGCCGATGAAGAACTGCGTCACGAATTCGGACTGCGGCTGGTCGACAATTGGGATGAACTCTTTGCGCTGTTATTTCAGCTGTATGGCACGCGGTACGACTTTTTCTACCATCTCGAACAGATTCTGATCACGGCGGCAACCGCATGGTTGGATCGTCCTGAGGAGCTGCGCGATTTAGATCGCCACCGCATCAACGAACCCGATTGGTTTGACTCGGAAAAAATCGTAGGGGGGGCGTTGTATGTCGATTTGTTTAGCGAGAATCTTGGCAAGCTCGCCGATTCGATTGACTATTTCAAAGAGCTCGGACTGACTTACCTGCACCTGATGCCGTTGTTCGCGGTTCGCCCCGGCGATAACGACGGCGGGTACGCGATCAGCAATTACCGCAGCGTCGATCCGCGGCTAGGCACCATTGATGACTTGCGTAACTTGGCGACCGAGCTTCGCAAGGCTGGCATTGTCTTGGTGCTGGACTTTGTGTTCAACCATACCTCGGATGACCACGATTGGGCCAAGCATGCGCAGTCAGGCGATCCAGAGTATCAAAACTTTTATTACATCTTTCCTGATCGCACGCTGCCGGACCAATACGAGCGGACGCTTCGCGAAATCTTTCCCACCGTTCGTCGTGGTAATTTTACCTGGCACGATGGGATGCAAAGTTGGGTGTGGACCACGTTCAACAGTTTCCAGTGGGATTTGAACTACAGCAATCCGTCGGTGTTCCGCGCGATGCTGGAGGAAATGTTCTTTATCTCGAGCACTGGTATCGACATTTTGCGACTCGACGCCGTGGCGTTTGTTTGGAAACAGATGGGCACCAGTTGTGAGAATCTTCCCGAAGCTCACACGCTGATTCAAGCCTTCAGCCGGCTCGCCCGCATTGCCACCCCCAGTTTGTTGTTCAAATCCGAAGCGATTGTGCATCCCGATGACGTGGTGAAATACATCAGTCCCGAAGAGTGCCAAATTTCATACAACCCCACGCTGATGGCGTTGTTGTGGGAATCGCTCGCCACGCACGAAACCCGTTTGTTGACGCGATCGTTGAGCCATCGCCACAAATTGCCCAAGCATACCGCATGGGTCAACTATCTGCGTTGTCACGACGACATCGGGTGGACGTTTGACGACGCCGATGCCGCGGCTTTGGGGATCAATGCCTACGATCATCGTCAATTTTTGAACCAATTTTACACCGGCCAATTTAAAGGCTCATTCGCCCGCGGCGTTCCCTTTCAAGAGAACCTCGAGACGGGCGATATGCGAATCGCTGGCACGCTCGCCTCGTTAGCGGGGCTCGAGCATGCGATCGAAGAAGGCGATGAGAACGAAAAAGAGATGTCGATTCGCCGGATGCTGTTGTTGCAAGGGATCACGCTCAGCATCGGTGGTATCCCGCTGCTGTATTTGGGCGAAGAATGGGGGATGTTGAACGATTACGATTTCGTCAAAGACCCCGCCAAGGCCGGCGATACTCGTTGGGTACATCGCCCCCGAATGCAGTGGGAATTCTTGCACGAATTGAATGACACGATTGCTTCGGGCAGCGGTTCGATTCGCAAACGCATCTTTCGATCATTGCAGAAATTGATTGCGACGCGAAAGGCGTTGCCCGCGTTGGCGGGGCAGCAAATGGAATTGGTGGCGACCGGCAACGTTCATCTGCTTAGCTTTATTCGCATCAACGAGAGTTATCGATTGATCGTGATCGCGAACTTCACCGATCAACCTCAGTCGGTCGACGGCAATCGGTTGCGAACCGTCGGGCTCGGACGCTTCTTCAAAGACGCGTTGACTGATCGTGAATTCGGAACCAGCGAGGATATCGTGTTGGATGCTTATGAAACTTTGTGGTTGATGCGAGTGTAAAACGAAAATGGATTTGAAAGTACTGGCAACCGACTTGGACGGCACCTTCATTCCGCTGGATGATCACGACGATAATCGACGCGATCTCAGCGAAGTCCAGCGGTTTTTGAGTGAGCACGCGATGGAGTTGCTGTTCGTCACCGGACGGCATTTTGCATCGGTCCAAGACGCCATTGCCGAGCACGCTTTGCCGTCCCCCGAGTGGATCATTTGTGACGTTGGAACGACGATCATGCGCCGCGTCGATACGAAGGCTCAAGTCGAGTCGGGATCATTGCCCGGCGAATCGATGCAGCGGGTCCAAGCGTATCACGACGATTTGGCAGCGATTGTTGGTCCGATCGCGACGACGGATTTGATCAAAGAGTTTTCTGGGATCGCGGGGACGCGGGTTCAAGAGCCCGAGAAGCAGGGGCCGTTCAAACTCAGTTATTATGCTGATGCGTCGCATTTGGAATCGATCGTCGACGGGTTTCAGCGGAAATTGGAACAAATCTCGGCGCCCTATTCGATCATCGCGAGTGTTGATCCCTTTAATGGTGACGGATTGATCGATCTATTGCCGCGGGGGGTTTCGAAAGCTTACGCACTGCGTTGGTGGGCCGAACACATGACACTGCGTCCCGAGGCGATCGTATTCGCCGGAGATTCCGGTAACGATTTGGCCGCGTTGACGGCCGGATACCGAGCGATTGTGGTTCACAACGCATCGGACGAATTGAAGCAAAATGTCAGCGAGGCACATCGGCTTGCCAACACCGCCGACTACGTCTTTCTCGCCAATCAAAAAGCGACCAGCGGCGTGATGGAAGGTTTAAAGCACCACGTCACAAGCGTTCGTTAATCCCCGTCCGTCGTGACGAAAGTCGCGAAGACGATTCGGCAGTCCTCTTATCCCACTTCGGTGATGCGGTGGGTTGGGACGGGACGGCCGGGGCGGAACGCTTGCGTTTGACGTACTTCCGTTTTTGCACCGTGGTGTTCACACGCTTGCTCGACAGCCGATTCGACCAATGTTTGTAATTGTGCCGGATCAATAGCCACTCGCGCGTTAACGACCAATTCCGCAGCCTTCGTTTTGTGTTCCGAAGGGAGCGATAGTTCTGCACTCGTATCACTGCTGACCAGATTCGCGACGGCGTGGGCGCCGTCGGATAATCCGATCGCCTTGAGATGTGCCGTTTCTGCAGTCGCGTTGGCCAGTGACGTTTGCAGCCGATTGACAATGTCGAGCACCAGAGCGTCCAAGTCAAACTCAACCTCGGCCGTCGCCGTCAAACTCATGTTTAACCAGCCGAGTTCTGCTTCGCCTTCGGCGTACACGTCATAGTCCATCTCCAAGATACGACGGCCAAACTCGCCGCGTTGATCCAATAACTCTAAGAACGCGTCAAATCCGTCACCCGTCTTTGCGGATATTCGCAGCAGCGGGACGTTCGGCGCCTCGCTCGCCACCAACCGCGTCAGCTCCTCGAGTTCCTGCTCGGACAGCTCATCGGCCCGATTGAGCAAGACAAAATCGGCTTCTTCCAATTGCTTTTTAAAGATGTATGCCGCTTTGGGAGAGAAACCCGCTTTCGGATCCCCCTTTAAAATCCGCCGTCCATGGCTCGGTTTTAGAATCACTCCGTACGGCGCCACATCAAAACGATCACCAAACAATTGCATCAGCGGCCGCACAACTGTGGCAACAAGGTCGGTACAGCTGCCGACCGGTTCGGCCAAGATCACATCAGGCTTATCGTCACATTGCAGTTGATCGGTCGCGTGGGTTAGCTCGTTGAAATTACAGCAGAAACACGCCCCGGCGACTTCACCGACCTGGAATCCTTGGCTTCGCAGCGTATGGGTATCGACCAAATCGGTAGCCTGATCGTTCGTCACAATGCCGACTTTCAAGCCTTGCTGTTGATAAGCACGCGCGAGCCGTGCGATCGTCGTCGTCTTTCCCGCACCGAGAAAACCGCCAACCATAATGAACCGAATCGATGACATCGTATTGCTCGTAAAGGGGAAGTCTGAGGAGAGGCAAAGAAAAAAGCGATAAGCAGTGGGTGTGTGTGTGTCGGCCGCAGCGGCACCCCAGCGAAGTGGGCACCTTGTTTCGATCGGGCGAATGATCGTGCCAACGGTGACGTTAGTGACGGAAATCATCGCGGGGCCGAGGAGGCGTTGATACGGTCCGATCCCCAACATCGATCCGGCGTTCGGCGAGAAATTTTGGAACGAGAATCAGACACAACTCCGATCGATGGCGTCACGTCGCGAGCCTGCAATGACGGGGGCAGCAACGAGTATAACACCGCTTTGTCATCGCGTTGTGCCACAGTCAAACTGCTGACATGTTGGTCTGTTTCCCCTCTTTTCCGCTTCTCCTCTTGCCGTTTGTTCGGATGACCCCCCAATTAGACATGAGCGTAAACCGAAGTCAACCAGCCTGAGCAGCGGGCTTTCGCGGTTAGCATTGACACGTCGTCTTTCCGTCTCGATTGCGGTCGTTCGTCCCCGTGTACGTGAATTCGGTCGCGTTGTACGATTGAGGAAACCCGCCGCATTGCCAATAATCCAATCCGCCAATGTGTTCGTCGAACGCGGCAGCGGAATGATTCGCGCGACTTGTATTGATCGCGGTGCGATCAACGACGTTCTCTCACAACCCCTTTCACGCTGTGGTCGCCAATCCGTTGTTAAAGCATCTCTATTTAACTGGCTACCGGGGTACGGGAAAAACATCCGTGGCGATGCGAATGGCCGACGCTCTTGATTGTGCTGTGGTCGATTTGGACGTCCGAATTCAAAGTCATGCGGGGTGCAGTATTCGCGATCTCTTCGCCGACTCGGGCGAACAAGGCTTTCGAGATCTCGAATCCGAGATGTTGAATATCGTCGCGGCGGAGCCGCCATCGATCGTGGCTCTCGGCGGCGGTGCGATTTTGCGAGAGTCCAACCGCCAAACGATTCGATTGAGCGGTCATTGCATTTGGCTGGTCGCGACGGCGGAAACGCTCGCGGCGCGAATCGCGGGTGACGCGGGGACTGCCGCGAATCGGCCAGCCCTGACCCAGCTCGGCCAACTCGATGAGATTCGTGAATTGCTGACACTCCGCGAGCCGCTGTACAGTGAAGCGGCCGATGTGCAGATCAATACTTCGGGTAAAACGCTTGATCAGGTCAGTGCTGAAGCATTGACGCTTTGTCGCGAAAACCGTTGGTGCTAATGCAACGGGTGATATTGTCCCCGCATCCATGGTTTTGCTGTAGAATACCCTGCGTACTCCGTCGCCGTTTGGTTTTCGTGATCGAATCGTAATACGAGCCACCGGGAATCTAGCAAGTGACCTTCGCAAGCGAAGCGTTTGCTTGGTTTTGGCGCGGACCTCCAAATTTGCACGTCCACGAGCTGCTCGGCCCCAGGAGTCTTGGTTTTCATGTTTTCGCGTCATCAGTGGACGATCGTCGTATTGTTTTTGGCGCTCGGTGTTTTTACAGCGAACACGTTCGACAGCTGGGTAACACTCGCCGTCATAGCGGTCTTTGCGTTGGCAGCGGCGTGGATACAGCGATTGTTGGAACAGCAATATCGCACATCGGACGGTTCATTGAGACGTTCTTGGTGGCGATCACGTCCCTTCGCTTTCTTCACAGGACTGCTCTGCCTGACGACGATTTTTGTGGCTCACGCGGTGCCTTATTTGAGCATGAAATCGATCAACCCCTTTGGGATGGGGGCCGATCTGTTATCCCATACCGCATTGGCATGGATTGCCTACTTGTGGGTGATGCGGCGTGCGGATGGACATGGCTTGATGTTGGTGTTGGGATTGATCATCGTCTTGCTGAGTGTGGCGGCGGGGGGAGTGAGTAAAAGTAACGCGGGGCAAACCACCATCGCGTTCTGCATCTGCCTGGGGTACGCGATTGCGTCACAGAGCATTCTGGGGCGGGGGGCGTTCTGGAAAGCCTCGGGGTTATCACAATTGGGTTCCGCAACAACGTTGCGTCGAGTCTCGAGTTCGGATGGAACGGAAACACCGGTCAGTGGCAATCCTAACCGCACCGGAACGGTACTTTCCGCGTTGACGTTGTCGGCGATGGTGATTGTGACCGGTGCGATTGCGCAAACCACAAACTCGACTTTGCCGCGAGTGCAATCGACGATCCAGTCCACGTTAAAGAGTTCGCTTGATAGCACGTTTAGCAACATTTCGGTCTCAGGAACTCGCTATGTCTACGGATCGACGATTGGATCGATCCGTCACGGCAAAACGGCCAGCCCCGATGAAGTCGCTCTGTGTGTTTTCTCAACCGATTCGCCCGGCTATTTGCGAGGCAACGCGTTTGACTACTACGAAAACCGTCAATGGCACGTTGCCACCCCGCAAGTGGTCGAAGAATTTGCCTACCAGACCTCGCTAATGAACCGCACCGTGACTGCATCGGGGCCGGGCACAACCGCACTGAAAAGTAGTCGTGCATCCCAGCTGCATCGATTCGACTTGACTTCGCAAACGAGCGAAGTTGCCAGTACCGAACCGGTGCGAACGATCGAAGTGCGAAACATTCCCTTCAAAGGAACCACGGTATTCA
This sequence comes from Novipirellula sp., assembly GCF_041583735.1. Lineage (NCBI taxonomy): Bacteria > Pseudomonadati > Planctomycetota > Planctomycetia > Pirellulales > Pirellulaceae > Novipirellula > Novipirellula sp. Next base: position 9,794 of record NZ_JBFHFD010000074.1, on the reverse strand, counting down.
TGCCGCTGGGCAGCCGATGGGTCGAAGCACACAGTGGTAGCTTGGTGGTGACCCACCATGGATTGATCGACCATGGCGTGGATGTTACCAGCCCTTACGTTATCGCGACTGCGACCGAACCGCCCGAAGACGAGTTGGATCTGATCCGATTGCAGTTGTTGACACATGTCCCGAACCGCTTGAACCGGATTCTAAGACCGCTGGCCTACGAAATTTGTGGCAATGAAGTGGACGTGCGAAAGAAGGCTGACAAAGTGGTCCAGTTCTTTCTCAACAATTTCGATTACTCGTTAAACCCGACAGTACCACCGAATCGAGCGGATCCGCTGCTCTACTTTTTCGAGAAACGGCATGCGGCACACTGCGAATACTTTGCTTCGGGGACGGTCGCATTGTTACGTTCTCAGGGAATTCCAGCACGTTATGTGACCGGATATGTCGTCGACGAACTGGAACCGAACAAGAAGTTTTGGGTCGCTCGCAATCGTGACGCCCACGCTTGGGCCGAAGCTTACGATGCAAAAAGCCGTACATGGTTCCCCGTCGAATCGACGCCTGGACATCGTTATTCGACGCTCACCGTCGACCCAACCGATGACCAATCGCAGAGCCCGTCATGGTCACCGCAACTCGACGACGAAACGCTTACCGATTCGGTTGTCTCGTCGATCAACGCGTTCATCGTTGCGATTCGCGCGAACAATCCGGTGCTGGCAATTTTCCGCGTCATGCAAGCGCCGATGTTTCTGGTCTTGTCCGTCATGGTTTGGCGGCGATCACGTCGGATCCAACTGAATTTCGCCGATCCGGAAGACCGTAGGAGCCACAAGATGCTGAGAAAAATGGACCGCCGCATGAAACGATTGTCGTTGACCCGCGCGGCCCATGAAACGATGCACCAGTTCGCCGATCGTATTGAAACGCTTGATCTTAGTAGTGGTAAACTTAAGCGTGAGTCGGTTGCGGTGACCGCGGAATGGTACCGCGAGTTCGCACAGGCTCGTTATCAAGGAAAAACGCCCAGCCCTGTGCCAAAGATGTAGCGTGAGCTTGGCGAGGGAACGAGGCGGAAGACAAACACGGTGAATTCATTTCCGCAACCTATCCAACGAAAAAACGCGGCGGACCGCTTGGTCCGCCGCGTTTCTTATTTGTCTGCAGGCATGCCGCGTTATCGTGTCAAAGAGCTTGCAGGCATGGTCGCACTTGCCGGCAACACGCCATCTTCGGTTGGCGGCGTCGCCATTTTTAGTTCGACCGAAGGCGTCGATGATTTCTCGGCCAACATCGAATTGCGGAACGCTTGCACCGGTGCTTCTTTGGTCTGTGCCGGAGTGCGTGAGGAACGCCGCTGGATCGTCGTGGTGGTTAACCCCGAAGTTCGTGTGTTGATCGAAGCTGCGGCGTCACGGTACTCTTGGTATTGAGTCGACAATTTTCGCTCAGCTTTCGCAAGCGTCACTTCCGGTGACTCTTTCCCAGGCAGCATCACAGTCGCAGGAACGCCTTGAACTGTCACCCCTTCTTGGGTGCGGAACGATGCCACAAGCGAAATTCGCCGAGCTTCGCCACCCACCGCATCCCATGGCACCCAAATGCTATAGGATGCCCCGAGATCGCATTGGCTGAAATGGCGAGTAAACTGCTCGGGCGTAAATTCAAACCGCTTCGTCGCCTTGTCACTTGTCTCCGCGTTTTCATCAAATCCATGAATCACAAGCGTACCATCGACAGGCACGGCGTGTGATTTTTCATTGTAGAAGAAAATACGTCCCCCGAACCCACGCGTTGGAGTTCGGTTGGTTTGCACCAATGTGTCCGGAGTCCAAGTCGCCGCCATTTTGACAGGATTGGGGTAGGGCTCTGGGACTTCATCTTTCTTCTTGGCCCAAGGCATTTTCTCGGCGAGTGATCCGCCTGGTTTTTTGACGCGTTTACCATCGGGGCCGACGGTGATACAACCGACCAGCGAACAAAGCATTGCCACGGCAAGCGATTTGACTGCTATGTGGCATAGCAAACGGTCATGAGATCGCTGTCGGACCACTCTGGCACTGGATGCGTTTTCTAAATAGGTCATTATCGAATCCATGTTTGCGGGGAAATGCTGGGAATCGCTTGCACCGGTTGGGCAGCAGGTTGAACTTCCGCGGCCGTGGGAACGACCGCTCCTAATCGCTGAGGGCGATCGCTTGACGCGGCAGCGTAGTCGATCGTTTTGCCAGCGTTTGCGTTCTGCATCCAGCTGACTTGGTTCGCACTCGATTCGGTTCCCGCTTGAGTGTAGGGATTCATTGCCGGTCCGCTAATCGGCGGGCGACTGTTCCCTGGCTGATTGGGCACATCGATATTCGGCGGCGATTGCCACTGGACTTCCCCTTCATTGCCGCTCTGTGTCAACGGTTGACCTGGACGAGGTTGACCGATTCCTTGCGGTGCGGCAGCGTTGGGTAATCCCTTTGGCTGCACTCGATTGCTTCGCGTTTGCGGAACGCCTCGCGGCATTGCATGCTCGGGCACCGTCGATGACTCGTAGATCACTGGCGAATCGTTGAGCGAAGAACCCGAGTCGATCATGGTCGGTTGATCCGAAATGATGACCGATGATGAATTCACACCCGCCGGAGGGCAATATTCTTCGCCGTTCATCAGTTCGCCTTGATGGAACTGGTCCACGGTAGGTTGCAAGTCGGGATAGATCGTGCCACCGGTTGCGGGGCCCCACAATCCATAACCGCCACTCAAGCCAACGTCACCGTGCATTTCAACCACGTCGGCCAGACACCAGCTCATACGGCTCGACTCGGTTGCTTTGACGTAATCCAAGTCCTCTTCGCCGGTAACCAACATCGGAGTCATGATCACGAGCATCTCCGAACGACGTTCAAACTCTTGGTCGTACTTAAAGAAGTAGCCCAACAACGGGATATCGGCGAGGTAAGGAACCCGGCGGCTAAAGTTGCTACGGGTTTTCTGGATCAAACCACCAAAGATCACCGTTTGGCCACTGTAGGCAGCAACGGTTGATTGTGCGGTGGTGACCAAAATGTCCTGGATCAACACCGATCCGTCGCCCGTAGGAACCTGGGTTCCGTTGGAAGCGTCACGGTCCGAGCGTGTGGCGTCAATGTCCATGATGATCAAACCATCCGCACCCACCCGAGGCCGAACTTGCATGATCAAACCAACTTGCAATGGTTCGGTGACAACTTGGTTTCCGGAGATCCCATTTTGGATGACTCCCGTCACTTGTGCGATCGTACGTCCGACCTGAACAAGTGCTTCGGTATTGTCCATCGTCATGACCTGAGGACGGCTGAGAATCTGCAGACGTCGTGCGTCTTGCAGTGTTCGCAACAGCAAACTGACCGACTCACTTGCCGCACTCAGTACGAAACCACCGTAGTTGAGATTGCCGTTGGTGGTACCGACACCGAAGCTGGTCAAACCACGCCCGGCCAAACTCTCTTTGCCAAACGAGCTGAGGTTCGGAGTCCCGTTGCCGTTGTAGTTGAATCCTGGTGTTGACACTGGAAACGCATTCGAAGCGGTGCCACGGTCAAACATCAGCGAGTCCTGCAAACCAATCTCGCCACCCACTTCGAAGATGTCGTCCAAGCTGACCTCGGCAAGCAAGACCTTGATCAGCACCATGGGGGGGCGTCGGTCAAGTTTGTCGATCAAACCACGTACGTCTTCATACAATCGCGGCGAAACACTCAGCAGCAGACTGTTGGTAACCGGTTCGGACACCACGACTAAGTCGCGATCGGGCAGGTCATAGGGACCAAGTCCGCCCTGTTGGAACTGTTGGATCGTATTGACGCCTTGCGAGCGTTGCTGAACGTATTGCTGGATCGCTGCGGCGACCGTGTCGCTGGCTTGATGACGCAGCCAAATGACTTCGGTGATGCGTTCGGAGAATCCGGCACCGTCGAGTCGCAGCAAGATGCTCTCGACGACTTCGAGGTCTTCGGCCGAACCGCTGGCGATGATGCTGTTGGTTCGCAGGTCGGTGCTGAATCGCAATGGCACAAGCGAACTGTCGCTGCCGGCGGTCGTTGCGGGCAGTCCACCAAGATTGCCCGCACCGATGCTGGTGCCGCTGGTCGCTGCGTCGTCACCAAAGAGTTGCGTCAACGCGGTCGTCAATTGAACGGCGTCACCATTTTCGATTGTGAACACTTTGACGAGCGAATCGATGCCCGGTGCTTTGTCAAGTTGGCGAATCAACTCGCCGATCAACGGCATGCTGGCTGCCGGAGCTCGTACGACAATCGAGTTTGCCCCAGGATCGGCGGTGATCACGGCACCTGCAAGGATGCCCGAATCGAGGATTTGATTTCCGTCACCGTCCACGGCAACCATCGATAACGAAGTCGACGGCGTGGTCACGTTGGAATCGCCTCCGGATTCGCTCTCGCCATTGATCGCCGATTGGATTACCGGAGCCAAGTCTTCGGCCACCGCATTGGTCAGCGGGAAGATTTTGATTTCGCTTTGCGCCGAGACTTGTTGCACGTCAAGATCGTTGATCAGTCGAGTCACCTCTTCCATGTCGCGAGGTGCCCCGCTGACGATCAACGAATTGGTGCGGTAATCAGCCAGCACGCGAACCCGAGGTCCGATGCCGGGACGGAGATCGTCGCTTCCGCCCGGTCGGTCGACAAAGAAGCTGCGAATGGTTTCTTCGGCGTCGGAAGCCGAAGCGTGTTGCAAACGAAAGATTCGCAATCGGCTGGTCTCGTCGACGGGAATGTCTACTTTGGCAATCAAATCACGGACGCCGTTGATCGCTTCGGCGCGACCAATCAGCAGCAGCGAGTTCGGTGAATCAAGTGCGGTGATACTGACTTCGCCTTGACGAGCGGAAAGCACATCGTCGTACAGTTGCTTCAGCAGTGTTGCGACGGCGTTGCTATCGGCATGCCGCAAATTGACCACTTCGATATCGGGGCGAGTCAAGTCGCTCTGTTTTTCGATTTCCTTGATGACTTCCATCACCCGTTCGACGTCGCGTTTTGCTCCGCGGATAATGATCGTGCCGAGCTCGGGAACGAATTGAATTTGGGTGTCGCCAATGACACCCGATCCGCCTTGTTCGTCGGAATCGGTGTCGGTGTCTTGGGGAGCCGCATTCACAGCTGGGGCAGCGGGGGTGGCGGCAGCGTCTTGTTGAAAGACCGCGTTTTGGAAGGCATTTTCCGCGGTGATCGGTTTCACACGGCGAGCATCCAATTCGCCCAGCAGGCGGATCGCACGCTGGATCGGTGCGGGTTCCGCGTTTTCAAGCCGCATCAACTCGGTGATTTTGGATTGATCGTGTGACGGAGCGTCCAACGTGTTGATGACTTTCTGCCACCCTTTTTGATTTTGTTGGGCAGCCATCACGGTCACCATGTTACGACGTCGATCGACCTCGACCGTGGTGCCTTGCAGCGGTGCCGCGCTGAGCTGAAACGATGCGCGTTCGCCGTTGCGAGTCGTTGTGATTGGCAGCGGAAGCCCTGCGAGTCGCTTCAAGTCGTCTTCGAATTCACGCCAAGTTACGTTTTTGAGCTGAACATGCACCGGGCCCGTCGCCGAAGCTTGCTGGACCGCCTCGGAATTCATTAGCGATTGAACATCCGCAGCAATTTTGCGTTGCGCGGATTCGGGGGCCATCACCACCAATTGATTGTTCTTCGCATCGGGTGAAATTTGCACCCCCGGCACGTCGCGATAGATCAAGCTAAGCTTGGTCGCGATCGAGCGTGACTGGGCCGCAGGAACCGAAAGTTTGCGAAGTGCGGGGCCTGATGCATCTTGGGCGTTTACAAAATTGGTACATGGTACCAACGTAAATCCAAGAGTCAGGGTGCTGAGGATCCATCGCCGCATTTGCGACCACCTTTACTGTTGATCGAGAGACGTACTCCATGAACGAACCTACGTGCGCTCTAGCCCGTTCAATAGGAATCATCGGATCAACCGGAACAATCGCTACAGTCAAAATTTCCCGTAATCCTTGACATCGCTGGAAATGAAGAGAATGCGAAATGGAAGAGCCGCTTCGCCCAATACGGGAACGCATTTTCTGTAGCTACCTTCGCCAGAAGGTGGTGTTTCGCATTTGTGCGGCAACCATCCACGCTCTGGCGAGCGTAGTGTGCAAAACGCAAATCGTGTAAATTGCCGCGTCTAAACGCTTCACATCGTTAGGCGAAATGGCCCCCAAAAAAAACGCACGGGACACTTGAAACCGTGATTGAGCGGTTTCCTGCGTCCCGTGCGTCTTTTTCGTTAACGGTTGCGTATTGCGATGTTCGCTCGGGGGGGAATGCCGAGTCGATTTTGACTTGCCACGTCGATTTAGCCTTGCAGATTCAGCCCACCGGAAATCGGAGTGTCGGTCGAAATCGGAGCGGCAGTTGTGCCTGCAGCGGACGCGGCAGGCATTTTTGCTAGCGTCTCGTTGGCACAGACCATTCGCCACGTATCCGCTTCGATCTCTAGGATCTCACGCAACTCGTCGACCGCATCGGCATCGCTGTTTTGTTCGGCTAGCAGCAGGTGTTTGGCGAGAAAAACGTATAGGTCCGCCACCTGATTGCACACCCCTTCTTTGCTGGTGACGCCCGACAATAATTCGGTGATCAAATCGAATAGTTTCAGCGAGTATTCGTTGTTGCCCTTCTTTTCCGGTTGCGTCCGCCATGCATTGGCGAGCACGCGAGCGACCTCGACCGAGCGCTCTAGGATCATCAATCGCAAACGAGCCGGCGTCGCATGTTGGATGCTCGATTCAAGATAGCCATCGGTCGAACGCCGCGATTGTTTGTAACCGCTAGGTTGGTAATTCGATGCGGCATGCGAAGGGGAATAAGACATGCGTTACCTGCCTCCTTGCAGGAATGATTAATTCAGGAGAGAAAGAATAGGGAGATTACGTAGGAATCGTAATTCGCTCAATTTGTGACAAATACGAAGAGTTGCCTTGGATTTTACCGATCGCTTCTTCGGTCGCGTAAAACTGTTTCAATAACCGCTCGCGTTCATTGTCGAGTCGTTCGTTTAGGGCCTCGATTCGCGAGTTATTTTGCGTGATCTGTGTCCCCAATGTCTCGGTACGCCCGATCAATAGACTGTTCGAGACCCCCGCAATTCGATCCGCGACCGAATCGAGCCGGTCCGAAAGCCCGGTTTCCGAAGTGGTGAAGAACGCCTCGACCGCTGCGGAGTCTTCGCTCATCGCGTCACCAAATTTCTCAGCGTCAAATTCGAGTTGCCCTTCGCCATTGAATCGAATTCCGACACTGCCAAGCGACTTTAAATCGCCCGCCTGAGTGATCGTCCCCGACAGCAGTCGGCTGTACGAATCGCGGATCCGGTTGGCTTCGCTCGATCCAAACAGCAACCCAACCTCGTTAGCCTCGGCGTTGAAATACGTCAGCGAATCGAGTTTTTCAATCAGTTTGTTGTATTGATCGACAAAGGTCTTGGTCGCATTGGAAACCACGGTGGGATCGTCCTTGACCGAAATCGTGATTGGATCGGTCGACAATTCCTTTAGTGTCAAACTGATACCGGTGGCAGAGTCGGTGACATCATCATCGGCCGGTCCCACCAAGGCGGAAACCGATTGTCCTGCGATCGTTTGCGTGGTGGCTTCACCCGCGATGCCCAAATCCGAGGCGGATCGCCCGTTACCAACATCTTCGATCGTCAGTGTTTCGCTGCCGCCGGCGGTATCGACGACGGAAATACCAGTCCCATCGGCGTTAATCGATGCGGTGACGCCGATCCCCAGATCGTTGATCGCAGCGGTCAATTGACCGACGGTGGTGATTCCTTCGACTCGCAAATTCACGGCACTCGTTTTTCCACGACTGTCGGTGATTTTGAAACTTCCGAGCGAAATTCCCTTGCCCCCTTTCAGCGAAGCAAGCGGAGTCGATCCGTTGATTTGACTCGATTGTTCACCGTCGGTCCCGAGGTCAAATACGCCATCACTTGAACTGACATACCGCTCGGTCCCCCCGTCGGTTGAAACGGCGATCAACGCATCCGCTCCACGTGATTCCGTTCGTAAGTCGAGACTAAAACCGGTGGTATTGATCGCAAGTTTTCCGGCCTCGCCACCGCGTTGACTGCGAATCCGCAGCGAGAAGGATCCATCGTCGTTCGTCTGAATCGATGCGGTGCCGTAGCGGCCATCGGCGTTGATTTTGCTGACGAATGATTCGAGCGTATCGTCGGCGGTCACTTCGATCACATCGGCGCTGGTGCCGACGATGGCCGATTTGGTTTGTCCGCCAATCGTTTGATTCGTCGCCGTTCCGGCGATGTTCAAATCCGACGCTGTCGTCGAGGTCCCGCTATTGGCAATCGTTAATTTGCCGCTGCCACCTGCGTTATCGACGATCGATATCCCGTCGCCGTTTTCGCTGATCGATGCGGTGACATTAGCCGACAATGCATTGATTTTGTCGATCAATTCACCGACATTTTTTGCCCCGGCGGTTTTCAGATTGATTGCGCCAAGGACACCCTTGCTGTCTTTAATCGTGAAACTTCCGATATTGACCCCGAGACCTCCATTGAGGTCTTCGAGCAGCGTGTCACGCGTGACGTTTTGCCGATTTAGGTTTCCGCCAACGACAATGTCATCGGTCGTCGATGCGGTCAGCCCGAGCTGCGAGGCGGTATCGTCGGCGGCGTCGATTGTGAAGTTGCCAGTGCCCCCCGAGACGTCACGCACCTGGAAACCGTTTCGTGCGTCATTCAGTCGTACGGTTAACTTTAACCCCGACGCGGAAATCGCATCGATCACCTCGCTGGTCGTGGTTGCTGACGACAAGTCGATGCTGGCCGAGGAACCGTCCGAAAGCGTGATATCCAGATTGGTTAGCGGGCCGACGCCGCTGCCGCCAGCCAATTCACTCAGTGCGGCGCCGCGAACCGATTCCGTCCCATCAGGAAGATCCAGCTCGAGCCCCGTCACGGTACTGCTCGCAACATCGACACCCCAAATGCCCAGGTCTGCGGCGGTTTCGGCGTCGCCGAGTTGCTCGACAATCAAATTGCTGGCGGTCGAGCCCGTGTTGTCGATTAATTGCAGCGAATTGCCCGACGTGGTCGCTCGCACGTTGATATCGGCGTCGTTGATCAGCGAAATCACATCGTCCATGTCTCGCGCACTGGAAAAATCGATCTCTGCCGATTTCCCCGAACGGTCGGTGATCCGCACGACGCCCGCTTCCACGCCGCGGCCATTATTTAAACTCGAAAGCGCCACCGAATCATCGATCAGTTTTTCGCCATGATTGATACTGATTTGGCCCGTAAAGCCCAATGCGGTATCGGAAGCACTGAATCGCTGTAGAGACGTGGTGTTATGAGTCGACGCCGTTTGCAGTGTCCGCACCACATGGGTACCAACCTGGGCTGCACTTCCGCTTTTGACCGACAACGCATCGCTGTTGGACGACGTTGAGGTCTTGCTTTTAAACAGCGTTGAACTCGACAACCGATTCCCGGCAAGCTGGACGCCAATCACGGACGCCGTCAGCTCGGCAATCGCCGCTTGTTTATTTGCCAGCAATTCGGTGCTGGCGACCAAACGGTCACGCGGCTGGGCACTGATGGCAATCAATTGATCGACCGTACCGACGATATCGGTTCCGGTGATCAGTCCGACGGAGGATTGAATTCGCCCCATGAGTGTTTTGCAACGTTAGTAATAGGAGTGCAGCGTTGCGAAAAGCCGCAACCTGCGTCTTGGACGGTCGAGAAGGGCCAACATGGGCACCTGT
>NZ_JBFHFD010000073.1:0-19913 GCF_041583735.1 Novipirellula sp. | reverse complement strand
TGAAGAATTTCGCCGATTTGCATTCACCGATCACGATGGCATAGCTCACAACGTGATCGACTTCGCAGACGCGATTAGCAATCAGGATCAATTGTCGTTTGAAATTGCAGTTGTTCGTGGCGTCGATAACTTTATCAAGGAAGAGCAGGACGCCGCACCAAGTCTCGTATTTTGGGGATCAATTCGCCTTTCCTCGCTCGCCAACTGGGGTTTGCATTTGGAGTTAATGCTCGCGGCCTAAACCGAGAAGCCTACAGCGGTTTTGGTTAGAAAACAGTCGGTCGTTGGTTAGTCAGCAACTCAAGAGACTGCATCCGTTGTGATGCGGAGAAGGCGGTGCAGTCTCTGGTCAAAGTAGACCGCCTAGAAATTAGCGACGTGATTGGTCTTTGAATACGTCGTAGGTGAGCCACAGCATGGCGATGCCCACGCCAAGGTAAGTCCAATCGAACACGGGGCGTGCATGCCTCCATGGCCATGCAATCGCGAGGTCGAGCATGCAGAGCACAATCAAGGCGGTCGCCAACAAGAACGAGATTACTGTGAACCATTTTTCGAGCGTGAAGCGGTTGATGAAACGCCCCATCCTCGACTGAGGACGCCGGATCGGTTTTCGATACGGCGTCGGGTGAGTTTGTGTTGCGGCCATCCGCCGCGGCGATGCGGCGGGTTCGATGCGATGTTGTGGCCGCCGATCCACGTAATCCCGATTGTGACCGAGGGGGGAATGACGGCTGCGGTCTTGCCGCGATGGCATCTGACGCGACGGTGCCCGATGCGGCGGCGATGGACGGCTTGATTCTTGGGTATTGGGGCTTTTGAGTGTTGTGGGCATCATTGGTTCCTCCGTTTGCATAATGCAGCGAAGTATCATGCGCTCGAGAATATGCACGCAGCGTGCCAATGGACGACAATTTACAGATGTAACACACCAGCTCGCCGCTTTCACGACCGATAAAACACGCCCCTCAAACCATGAAGGCTCGCGTGCGAATCGGGGCTACTGTGAGTGTCAGCAGGACAAATTGACGCCGAACACGCCAACTTGACTTTGGCTAATTTGCCTGCATGTATTCGTCGACGGCGTCGGTGAAGGCGTCGATGAGCGGGCGTAACGCATCAATCCGGCCGCGAGCCTCGGCGAGTCGATCGTGTTTGGCGTCCTGCTCGATTTGCTGGGCCAATTCGTGAGCTGCGTTGTGATCATAACTGCTCACTAAACTCTTCAGCCGGTGGGCTGCAATTTCGAGTTGACGCGGCTCGCATTGATCGACGGCGTCGCTCATCATTTGCATCAATTGCGGCATGTCATTGAGCACGTAACCGATGTGTTCTTTCAAGAGATCCAACTCGCCGCCCATCCGCTGTAACGCCGACCCGATACTAAATATCCCGGCGTCATGTGACTCTGGATATTGCGAAGCTGCCAGCTTGGGGGTGTTGTTTGAACCTTCGCGGTCGCTGTTAGCCATTCTTTCGACTAACGTCACCAGTTCCGCGGCATGGATCGGTTTGGCAAGGTAGGAATCCATGCCGGCGGCCAAACATTTTTCGCGGTCTCCCTGCAGCGCATGGGCGGTTAGGGCGATGATGGGAAGATGTTCGCCCGAGTCTGCTTCCTGTTCGCGAATCGCTTTCGTCGCTGAAAATCCGTCCCGGCCTGGCATCTGCACGTCCATTAATACCACGTCAAACGATTCGTTTTGGCAGACCGAAATGGCGGCGTCACCATCGCACTCACTGCGAACGTCATGGCCACGACGTTTGAGGATCGATTCGACCAGTTTTCGGTTCGGTTCGTGATCATCTACAAGTAAAATGCGAAGCGGCTTGTCGACAGTTTGGGCTAGCGGCGTATTCGTCATCTCGTTGGTTGTGGTGCAAGTGGATTGATTGCGAAACGACTGGTGATCGCAAGTTGCCAATGTGCTCATAATGGCTTCGAGCAATGCGGATGCCGAGACAGGTTTCACGAGGTACGACTCGATACCTAATTGTTTGCACCGGTGAGTCGAACTGGGACGATCCGCCGAAGACAGCATCATCACGGTGCCTGCCTGCAAATCGGGACGTTGCTGCATCATTTCAGCCAATTGAAATCCATCGACCACTGGCATCATCGCGTCAAGGATGACGAGGTCAAAAGGAGCGTCGTCGCGAACCGCAGATTCTAATTCTTTCAAGGCAGCGGCAGCCCCGGGACAATGTGTCGTTCGCATCCCCCAATGGCCAAGCATTTCGTTTAAGATCCGTCGATTCGTGGCGTTGTCATCGACGATCAAAACGCGTTTCCCATCTAAGTTTTGCGACGCAAGATCGCGGATCCGATCAATCGATGTCGCGGAAGGATGGCCGCCATCGGCAAGATGGTCCGCTGGGCTACCCAGTTTTAGTGTTAACGTAAAGTGGAACGTGCTGCCTTTGCCTTCGCTGCTTTGCACCCACAGTTTACCGTTCATCAACCGCACTAATTTCGAAGTGATCGTCAATCCTAGCCCGCTACCTCCAAAACGACGAGCCATCGAGGAATCGACCTGCGTGAACGCATCAAAGATCTTCTGCAGACGCTGCTTGGGAATACCTATTCCTGTATCGGAAACCGAAAAATGCAAACAGATTTCATCGTCGGTCTGCCATTGCTCTTGTACATCGACGACAATTTCACCTTGGCTAGTAAACTTGATCGCATTGCCAATCAGGTTGAACAAGACTTGGCGAATTCGAGTCGGATCGCCTTGCAAGTCATGGGGAACGGTCATCGGCATATGAACCGCCAGTTCAAGTCCTTTCTCGTGGGCACGAACCGCTAACGCTTTTGTCGTTTCCCGGACGATTTCGGCGAGGTTGAAGTCGACTTCTTCGATCTCCATCTTACCGGCTTCGATTTTGGTGATATCCAGCACGTCATTAAGCAAATTCAGCAGCGAATCGGCCGACGACTTGACCGTTTGCAGGTAATCGCGTTGCTCGCGAGACAAATCCGTGGTTAACGCGAGCTCGGTCATCCCGAGGATTGCGTTAAGCGGCGTGCGGATCTCGTGGCTCATGTTTGCCAGGAACTCGCTCTTGCTGCGACTGTTCGCTTCGGCGGACTTCTTCGCTGCCAACAACGCTTCTTCGGTCTGCCGACGGCGTGTCACATCGCTTTCGATCACGATCCATCGCGAAAGTTGTCCACTGTCATCGTTGACCGGGATTAATTTGCATTCGACCCACAGCGTCGTACCATCACTGCGGTACTGCAAGACATCCGTCGTTAATTCTTCAGCGGCCAGCATCGTTTTGCGGATCGCTTGCCGTGTTTTGGCGTCGGTGCTGGGGCCGAACACTAGGTTTTCTAAATTGCATCCAACCGCCTCGGCCGCTTCGTAGCCGCAGAGTTTGCTGAACGCTTCGTTGGTCCACTGGATTTGGCCGCTCGCGTCCATGATCAGGATCGCGTTGCTGGCCCGACTAACGACCAACGACAACGTTTCCAGGTCATTACGATCCGCTGCGGCTTGTTCATCGCCGCGCAATTCGGACGCTTCGGACCGGATTTTGGAAGCGGATTCAGGCAACCGAATTTGAAATGCTTTCTTAGTCATCGCTACCAAGGTTGGGGGGTGACGACAAAATGGCACACTGCTTGCAATTGTTGCTAGTTGAGCAAATATGCTGCCAATTTGACTTTGATTGACGTCCATTTACTCCTATCTCAAGGGGATGATCGCGTCCTGTGATCGAATCCCCAGTGATCGCATGTCCCGAATCCTTGTTGTTGACGATGAACCCGCAGATCTGAATTTGGTTCGTCACGCGCTGGAAAAGCAAAATTACGAAGTTGCGACTGCTTTGTGTGCAAAAGAAGCCTTGCGACTGCTACGGCGAGGGGGTGTCGATGTTGCCGTATTGGACGTGATGTTGCCCGACGGAGACGGGTTGGACGTGTTGAAAAAGATCCGCGAGATTGATGAGCATTTGCCAGTGGTTTTCGTCACTTCAGGTGGCGAGAGCAGTACTGCAATCCGAGCGATGAAACTCGGTGCGTTGGATTACTTGCTTAAACCAATCAATGTCACGGAGCTTCGCGGCGTGGTCGGGCGTGCTGTGGAAATCCGCAAATTGACCAAATCGCCCGTGGAGCTTGATGTCGACTCGCGATCAAGTGATACACATTCGATCATCGGCCGCTGTGCAGCGATGCAGGAAGTCTATAAATCGATCGGGATTGTCGCCGCGCAAAACGTGACAGTGTTAATTCGAGGCGAGAGCGGGACCGGTAAGGAGTTGGTCGCCAGAGCATTGTACCAATACAGCGAGCGGGGGCAGGGACCGTTTCTCGCAGTAAATTGTGCCGCGATTCCCGAAGCGTTGCTAGAGAGTGAACTATTTGGTCACGAAAAAGGGGCCTTCACCGGAGCGGACCGCAAACGAATCGGAAAGTTTGAACAATGCCGCGGTGGCACTTTGTTCTTGGATGAAATCGGGGACATGTCACCGGTGTTGCAAAGCAAATTGCTACGGGTATTGCAAGAAAAGCAGTTCGAGCGAGTTGGCGGCAACGAAACAATTCAAGCCGACGTGCGAGTGATCGCAGCGACGCATCGAAACTTGGAACAGATGGTCAGCGACGGCGAATTTCGAGCGGATTTGTACTATCGGTTAAATGGTTTCTCGATTCATTTGCCGTCGCTCCGGGACCGCGGCAACGACCTTGATCTATTGGTCGAGCACTTTCGCCGTCACGCTTGTCGCGATTTGTCGAAAGAGGTTCACATGGTATCGCGTGATGCGATGCAGGTCCTGCGAGAGTATCGATGGCCTGGTAATATCCGGGAATTGCAAAATGCGATACGCCAAGGGATTTTGAAGACGTCCGGTCCCGCGTTATTGCCCGACTTCTTGCCTTCGTTCGTTTTTTCTGAATCGAATCGATCGATGCACGAACCGGGTGCCAAATCGAACGGCACCCAGGAATCCGAAAACCTCGTCGTTACCGCAACAGCATCGGATTCGGTGCGGCAATCCGCCGACACGCTCGTCCCTCTTGCAAACGGCGTTGCGGATGACGCGATTGATTTTGATTCGCCCCATTTGTATGACGATGTGATCGGCGCCGTTGAGCAACAGCTTGTCCGAGAAATGCTCAAGCGGACCGGCGGCGACAAAGTCGAGGCGGTGCGGCGACTGGGGATCAATCCGACGTTGCTTCGCAGCCATGCCGCACTGGAACTGTTGGACCTAGCAGCACTAAATCATCACGATGAAGAAAAACAGCTGGTCCGTCCCGGCATGACGTTGGCCGATATCGAAACCGAAGCGATCCGTCGAGCGTTGCAGGAATGTGGCGGTTGTCGTAAAGCAGCCGCGAAACAGTTAGGAATTAGCACTCGGACAATGCAGCGGCGTGTCAAGGAACTTGGGATCTAAGTCGATGCTCGAAGACCTCCTTGGAATCCGACATCGGGACCGTATGCGGTGGGCACTGAAACTGGCGGAAACTTCATGTGAGACAGCTGTGCAACGAGTGTGCCAAATCGTTTACGCATTCCTACTGTCGGCGTTAACACTCATTTTGAGGTTTGGGCGTGAAGTTTTGTCGCAATCGCGATGTCAAGTTGGCATCATCGCGATTGGATGTCACCGGTCACTGGCATTTCCCCCCTTATCCGATGACGACAATTTGCAGATCGCCTTCCTTGCGTTCGACATTCATCCCGACGTCACGAGGATGGCGATGGAAGGCCAGATCAACCACGCCGTCGCCAATTCGCAGGTTTTGAATTCGAACCCAGTTCAAAAAGTCGGGTAACCGTGGGTTCTCGAATTGAACTTGGGGTTTCGTCGGTGAGAAGGTCAGTCCGAGGGTACTTTGCAGCAATAGAAATGCAGCACCCGTTGCCCAGGCTTGCGGCGAACAGGCAACGGGATAGAGCGTTGGAGCGTGGCCAGGCATCCGATCGAATCCGCAAAACAGTTCTGGCAACCGATGCAGGTCGTTGAAGAGCGAAGCATCAAACAATCCCGCAATCACTCGCGCACATTCGTCGCGAAACCCGTAACGTGCCAAACCTGCGGCGCACATCGCGGTATCATGCGGCCAGATCGAACCGTTGTGATAGGACATCGGGTTGTAGCGCACTTCTCCAGCACTGATGGTTCGGATGCCCCATCCGTTGAACGCTCGTTCGTCGGTTAACGTCGCGGCGACGGACGCAGCATGGCAAGGATCGACGATGCCGCTGAACAACAGATGGCCGGCGTTGCTGTTTCGCACTTGGCACGCCATTTTATCGCCGTCCAGTGCGATCGCAAAAGTTCCGATCGATGGTACCCAGAAACGTGCGTTAAAATCTGCTTTCAGCCGTGCGGCTTGCTGGCGAAGTTCACTGGCCCAGCCCGCGTCGTCCATCACGTCGGCCAATTCGGCTGCAAGTAACTTTGCTTGGTACACATATCCCTGAACCTCGCTGACCGCGATCGCACCTTTGGCGTCGCGTCCATCGCTGTGGAAGATGGAATCGTTACTGTCTTTCCAACATTGGTGGGTCAAGCCTCGTTCGTTGTGCGATTGGTATTCGACAAATCCATCGCCATCAACGTCGCCGTATTCGTCGATCCAATTCACGGCGCGGCGGATGTTGTTCCAGATGAATTCGATGAATTCACGGTCACCGGTACGTCGGTAGTATTGACCGGCCAGGATGACAAACAGCGGTGTGGCATCGACGGTTCCGTAGTAGCGTTTAAAGGGGACTTCACCCAATGCCGCCATCTCTCCGTCACGCATCTCGTGGACGATCTTTCCTGGCTCGGATTCGATGCTCGGGTCGACTTCGGTGGCTTGCGTTGCCGCTAAAAAACTTAACACGCCGCGAGCTAGTTTGGGACGCACCCAAAGCGTTTCCAGCGCCGTAATGATTCCATCGCGACCAAACGGCGTTGCGAACCAGGGGACGCCGGCGTAAGGGTAGCGACCATAGATTGTGTCCGAGACGAGCATGTCGAGGTCCGCATTGCTGCGATTGAGCCAGCCGTTGAATTCTTCGTTCGACGTAAAAATCTCAACGCGTTCGGCTTCGGTTTCACGCAGTCGGTTGCTCCAACCGGTGACAGCCTCGGCGTGACTGCGAGATGGAATGTCGGGTTTCTTGACGTAGCCCGCCTTCTCTGTGTGGCACTCTGCGGTGGCGTGCAGCGTAGTTTCTTCGCCACCGCCAAGATGGACCTGTAAAACACAGCGTCGCGGTTCGATGATTTTCACTTTGCCGTCAAACGCGATGTTGACCTCGCGTTTCTGGTCGTCCAATCCGCAATAGGCAAGCGCAACAATGGACTTGTTGACATTGGCTTCGAGCAATTCGCCTCGTCGGGTTCGGTGCTCGCCCCGCACCTCGAATATGTCACGAAAGTCCGACGCAAAACGGTATTCCACTTCGAGATCGACCGGACTGCGTGAGTAGTTCTTCAGTCGCAAATGTTCGTAGAACGTTCCGCCGTCGAGCAATATGCTGCGGAAAACGTGCAGAGTGCCTTGCGGCAGCACGTGATCGGTTTGAGGCAACTCCGGAGTGGTCATCTGCACCACAAACGAGCTGTTGTCTTCTTTCATTGTCGAATTTAACAACAGCGGGCGTTTGCTGTTAATCAGCAGTTCCCAATTCGATAGAAAGCGGGTCCCGAGGTGATACACTCCCTGTTCTGAATCGGCGGATCCACCGATCTCTCCGAATGGGTCGATGATGGCGAACGTGTCACCCTGTTTAAGCACCTGGCTGTTCGCCCGTGCTCGATTGTTTTTAGCCTGCACATCCCAATCGGTGGTGCCGGATTGAACTTTCGCGGGAGGTGTGCTGCTCATGGTAGGGGAAATAGAGAGGGCGTGCCCTCAGACATCGAAGGAAATCCCCATCGCGATTTCCACTGCCGAGGTCTGCGGGGCACTACGGTTCGAGAAATGGGAACGTAAACGATTAGCCGGCGGTGACTGCGGCGTCGCTGGTCTTGAGAATCGAGTCTCGCGAAGGAATGCGGATCGATTTTTGCGGGGAAATCAACCGCTCGTATACATCGACGTAACCTTTGGTCATCGATTCGACAGAAAAGTGGTTCTGGAAGTAAATGCGACAGGCACGGCGGTTGATTTTATCAATATTGCGTGCTGCCTCGATCGCCTCGTCGACACTTTCAACAATATATCCGCTGACACCGTGCTTCATCACCTCGTCGACGCTGCCGTTTCGAAATGCGATGACGGGGGTTCCGCAGGCCATCGATTCGGTCATCACCAAGCCAAAGGGCTCGGGCCAATCGATTGGAAACAATAGTGCTTTGGCACCTCCAAGCAACTTGTTCTTTCCGCTTTCGTTTACTTCGCCAATGTACTCGATCAACGGATGGTCCAAGAGCGGCTTGATCCTTTCTGAAAAATACGGTTCATCCACTTTGTCGATCTTCGCCGCCATTTTCAGCTTCACACCGAGGCGTTTAGCAATTTCGATGGCACGTTCCGGGCCTTTTTCGGGCGAGAATCGGCCAAGGAAGGCAAAGTATTCATTGGGATCGCACGCGGGTTGGTAGTCGTAATTTTCGCCGGGCGTGCCGTTGTAAACCGTACCAACCCAATTCGCATTTTTGATTGGCATTCGCTGCGAATGACTGATCGACACCACGGGCATATCGGGGAATTCGTCAAAAACGGTTTGGAAATCTGGCAGATCAAGTCGCCCATGAAGCGTGGTAACATGCGGCGTGTTCAAATATCGCATCACGCTAAAATGGCTGAAGTCGGTGTGGAAGTGAATGATATCGAATTTGTCCGCCATTCGCAAAACTTCCATCAATTGCCGCTGGTGCCATATGATTGCATCACGCGGCACGCTGCTGCATCGCAGTGACTCTTTGACAACGGCAACATGGTCAGCGTTTGTCAGCGAATCCCCACTGGCAAACAGTGTCACGTCATGTCCCTGGTTGACGAGTTCTTCCGTCAAATAGTGGACGACTCGTTCGGTGCCACCATAGGTTTTCGGCGGTACGGTTTCGATCAAGGGAGCGACCTGCGCGATTCTCATCGTTTGGTTTCCTTTATAAACATCCTTTAAGATCGATGATCAGCCAGCCGTGCGAATTGGCGACCGAGTAACGACCACGGACGCCAGAGGCCAAGCCGATAGAAACGGAAAATTGATCGCGACTGCATATTGCAACCGTCGTACCAAAACACCGTAAAACCGGGGCTTATAGCCAATGTGGCACGACGCGGATCGCTACGGGACAACGCGTCCGCCGGCTTAGTCGCAGACAGTGCGGCAACGTGTCATCAAAGTTCGGTACGCCGAATGCTCTTTCGTTCCGATGAAACCGCAAAACGCCCCTTGTAACCCAACGGCGTTTTGTGACATCGCCGAACGAGGAGCATTTGAGATCATGAGGAAGCGAGATTTGCGATTGCAATGGGAAACGTTGACCCTGCAATTAGAGAAGCAGCTAGCATCGGTTTGTGAGCGGCTCGCAGGACAATGTGTCGATGCGGTGCGATTGTGCATCGAACTGGAATCGCAGCTTTGTCAGTTTTGTGAGAAGCCGCTGCCGACGACGGGGGCGGAAATGAACGCTCGCACTCGACAAGCCAATCGGCTGTTGAAACGTTGGCGGCGTTTGACGAGACAAACCGATGCGGCCAAGGCGGCCGACTCCGGGGTGTCCAGCGGATTGTTAGGCTCGCCCGCCGTCAACAATCGATCTCGTTTCGGGTCCGCGGTATCAACGTAAACGTGGTGCCGCTGCGAGGTTGCATCCCCGTCTCCCGTGACCACGGAAAACGGGGATGCAGCGTGCTTTCAAGCGAATCACAAATCAATCGTTCGCACGTTCGGGATACGGGCTGGGCAACGCCATTAACACGTCTTGTGCCTCGTCGAACGTCTTGTATCGGACATCGTCGATCAGCACGCCTCCCGCATCCATGGCCGCAGATTCAGCGGTCGATCCTGCGGGGACACCTGCAATCGTGTAACCGTCGTTGGTTTCGACAATAACATAGTCGTTCACTGGATTCTCTCCCTGTGTTGGTGAATCACTTCGAGAAACAATAACCTTGGATGGTCGAATCACACGATCGTGCAATCGGTAGCCCTGCTCGACCACTTCCAACACCGAGCCTTCGGGATGATTATCAGAATCCTTTTGCCCGATGACGCGATGTTGTTTTGGATCGAGGGGGCTCCATGACCCCGAGACTTCGCGTAATCCATGTTTAGAGAGTGCGTCATAGAACTGATCGCGAACCACTTCGACCGACTCCATCAGCGCGTCAAAATCGCCAGAGTGTTGCCCCGATAGAATGGCCCGATCGAGATTGTCGAGCACTGGAAGCAAGTCGTGCATCAAATGGATGCCCGAATACTTCTTCTCCTCATCGAGTTCATTTCGGCTGCGATGACGATAGTCGTGAAACTCGGCGGTGGTTCTAGCGAGCTGGTCCTCACTCGCCGCTAATCTCTCGCGAAGTGGAAGATTCGAGTGGTTCATGGGATTGCCTCCGCTAAACAGGTATCGGCTCGCCTAGGCCGGCGATGCGACGCAGACGCCGACCATGAAGGTCTGGCCTTGCCAATTTACTGTGGCAAGTGTCATGCCATGGTGACGTTTATGAGTGGAACTTGGCTCTCGCGAACTTTCTCTGGTACCCGTGCGCAACGCGTGGCACTCGCACGAGCGAGCGAGTTAGCCGGAGATTTCGTCACACGTGATCTATCTCTGTACGAACAGCGGCTGGAAAAGGTTGCAGTAGCGACAGTTTGTCGGAACGAGCGACATATTGGCACTCGAATAGCCGTTCGTAAACGCCATGGTTGCATTGGCACGCCGGATGCTAAGAGGCATGAAAAATTGGCCGCCGTCGTGCAGGGTGATCGCTGAGGGCTCAGACGACGTCACCCCGTGCCGCGAACTGCATTTCCCCCATCAGGAGACATCCGCCTATGAGCGACATGATCGAAGCGTCAGGTCTGTCGAAATTTTATGGTGAGTTTGCCGCCGCTCAGAACATCACCTTCTCGGTTCCCGCAGGTCAAGTTTGTGCGTTTCTTGGACCCAACGGCGCGGGTAAGTCCACAACGATGAAAATGTTAACAGGTTTCTTATCTCCCGACACAGGAACCGCACGTCTTGGAGGATTTGATGTCCATCGCGACCGTATCGCCGCAGCAGAGCGTCTCGGTTACCTGCCTGAAAACGGGCCGTTGTACCCCGAGATGACGCCGAATTCGTTTTTAAGATACGTGGGTGAAACCCGCATGCTTTGCGGCGGCGAATTGGAGGATCGTTTGGATTGGGTTTGCCAACAGTGTTCGCTCGGTGATGTGTGGAAAAAAGCGATTGGCAAACTATCGCGTGGGTATCGCCAACGTGTCGGGATGGCTCAAGCGTTATTGCATGATCCCGATGTGCTGATTTTGGACGAACCCACCAGCGGGTTGGACCCCAATCAGGTTCATGGAGTTCGTCAGCTCATCGAGAGTCTTAGCGAAACCAAAACCGTCTTGTTGTCGACGCACATTCTGCAGGAAGTCCATGCGGTGTGCAGTCGCGTTGTGTTGATCAACGAAGGACGCTTGGTGTTCGATGGCCCCACTTCGGAACTTGGTCCTCACAGTGACGCAATGGAAGCGAAGTTCCGCGAATTGACGATCGCCGCGTGAGTGGCGGTTCCTTCACAGCCCGCATGAATACAACAAAACAACGAAGGAATTCGAAGATGCAACTGCGAAAAAGAGTCATTCAATCCATCTTTAAACGCAACTTTGCCAGCTATTTCTCTGGTGTCCTTGGTTACCTTTTCATTGTCGTCTTTGTGGTGTTGGGAGGTGCACTCGCGTTTAACGCGCGGTTCTTTACCGGCAACACTCCGTCGCTTGATCAATTGACTCAGTGGTACCCGGTATTGCTACTGTTCTTCATTCCCGCGGTCACCATGAGTGTGTGGGCCGAAGAGAAGAAGATGGGGACCGACGAATTGCTATTTACGATGCCCGCCAGCGAGAAAGAGATTCTGCTAGGAAAATATGCTGCTGTTCTGGCCGTCTACAGCGTGTCACTTGTCTTCTCGATGGCTCACGTCATGGTGTTGATGTTTCTTGGCAACCCCGATTGGGGACTGATCGCGACGACCTATGTCGGATACTGGATCGCAGGGGCGGCGCTGCTCAGTGCCGGCATGCTCGCGTCGCTGCTGACATCGAACATGACGGTGGCATTTGTCGTCGGCATTTTGTTGTGTGGGATTCCGGTATTTATCGGCAACCTTGGCAATTTACTGGGTTTGGGTGACACGCTGAACCAGTTTAGTCTGGCGGAACAGTTTCGTGATTTCGG
Source organism: Novipirellula sp. (assembly GCF_041583735.1). NCBI lineage: Bacteria > Pseudomonadati > Planctomycetota > Planctomycetia > Pirellulales > Pirellulaceae > Novipirellula > Novipirellula sp. The sequence goes on along the minus strand of NZ_JBFHFD010000073.1, from coordinate 7,553 downwards.
TATGGGCGTCGTTCCGCTGACCGGAGTTTTGTATTTCGTCAGTTTGACGGCGTTGATGTTGTACTTGAACTACGTCGTCATGACCCGGCGGCATTGGCAAACCAAACGCGAGCCTTCGATGGCGACGCAGTTCGCAATCCGAGCGGTCAGCGTCGCGTCCGTGCTGGGCTGTGCAACCGCATGGGCTGGGTACAGCGCACTTCGCGTCGACGCCACGAGCCAGCGGCTATTCAGTCTTTCGTCAACAACGAAATCGATCCTCGTCAAACTTGAATCCGAACGCCCAATCGAGATCCAAGCGTTTCTAAGCCCCGAGGTGCCCCGCGAATACACCGAAACACGCAAACGTTTAGTCGGGTTGCTGCGACAATTCGATGAGCTAGGAGGTAAGAATCTTGCGGTTCGTTATGTCGATGTCGAACCGTTCAGTCCGCAAGCCGAAGAAGCCGAGCACTTTGGGATCGAGCCGGTCCAAGTCATGACTGAGCGTGATGGGCGACGCAGCGAAGTCGATGTGTATCTCGGTGCCGTGGTGATCAGCAGCTATGACAAGGTGGTCGTTCCGTTCTTTGGAAAGGGGTTGCCGATTGAATACGAATTGACGCGATCGATCCAAACCGTGGCCAGCGAAGAACGACATACGGTTGGCGTGCTGAGTACCGATGCAGGATTGATGTCGGGCAGCGATTGGCAGATCGTAGAGGAGCTTCGCAAGCAATACGACGTCGAAGAGGTTTCGGCGTCGAGCGAGATCAACGCCGAAAAGTTTGATGTGCTGTTGGCGGTGATGCCTTCATCGTTGACGGAATCCGAAATGGACAATCTGGTCAACTACGCCAAAACCGGCAGTCCGCTGTTGGTTTTTGATGACCCGTTTCCGTTGACCCTTGGAAGCAACGGATTTGGTGTCACCGGAGCTCCGCGGCAACCAAAACGCGGGCACTCGTCGATGATGGGAGGCGGTTCGCCCAGCGAATCCAAAGCCGATGGCGGCAAAGCGACACGGTTACTCAATGCCCTCGGGCTTCGTTGGCAATACGATGCGGTCGTTTTTGACATGAACAACCCACATCCTGAATTTGCAATGCTGCCTGCGGAATATGTCTTCGTCACGCGTCAGCAGACTGATTCGGAATCGTTTAACCGTGATGACGAAATCACGAATGGACTACAAGAGTTGATTGCACTTTATCCAGGAGAAGTTCGCGCGGCAAACGATTCGGACACCCAATTTGAACCGCTTTTACAGACCGGCCGCGAGTCGGGTGTGTTGCGATGGGAGGAATTTGTGGACGACAGCGGTTTCAACATGTTTACGATGCAAGCGGCCGTCAATCCTCGGCAAAACCCATTCCGAGTGATCGATGCGAACACGCACACCATCGCCGCCAAAGTGACTCGGGAGGGTGACAATCCGGTCAATGCGATCTTTGTCGCGGATATCGATATGATTTCCGATTTCTTCTTTCAAGAACGGAATCTCGGCAATTTGAGTATGAAGTTTGACAACGTTACCTTCGTTTTGAATGCCGTCGATTCGTTGGTCGGCGACACCTCCTTTCTAGAACTTCGCAGTCGTCGACCAGCTCATCGAACGCTGGTCCGTGTGGAAGAGCAAAAACGCGAATTCCTTGAAGCAGCGAACGAAGCGGAACGCAAGGCGGACCAGGCGGCCGAAAAAGAGTTGGAACTTCGTCGCGAGCAATTGAGCAAGCGGGTCAAGGAGATCCAAGAGAACGATGATTTGGATCCGATCGCCAAAGCTCAGATGTTACGACAGGCTCAAGAGGCCGAGCAGAAGCGAATGACGTTGGCCGAGGCACAGATCGAACAAGAAAAGAACGACCAAATCCGCAAGATCCGTGCGACCACAAATCGTCAAATCCGAAAATTGGAATCGAATATCCGGCTCTGGTCCGTCGGCCTGCCAGCAATCCCGGCGTTGGCACTTGGATTGTTCGTCTTTATTCAACGTTCCAAAGACGAACGCAACAACGTCATCGATTCGCGTCGCCGCGATCGATCGTCCGATGATTCCAACGTCCATTGATTCGAGCAGATAGTACGGTCGCTCACGACCGTCACCGCGCGAATTCCAGAAGCCAATATTTCGTCATTTAGGGAAAAGTTTCGATGTCCACCATCACTCATAATCAAAGTACTCCGAACGATAATGGCAAGCTCGGAGGGCATGCCGGAGATTCAATTCGTACCGCGTCTGAGTCGGTCAGTAAACGCTGGTCGACACTCGGCAGCGAAACTCGACGGACGGTGCTCTACGCGGTCGCAGGACTTGCGTGTTTGGCAATTACCGCAGTGGTCGAATGGGCAAGCCGTCCAGCTGAAATTCGAGAATACGGGAAATTGGGGCAGCCCTTCTTTCCCGATTTCACCGACCCAACCCGTGCGATGGCGCTGAACGTCGCGGTCATCGACAAGGACCAAGTGACCGCACAAGAGTTCGCGGTGGAGCAGACACAGAATGGGCAATGGGTGATTCCGTCGCACCACAATTATCCTGCCGATGCGGAGGATCAACTAGCAAAAACTGCCAGCAGTGTCATCGGCATCACACGTGGGGCGATGGTCAGCCGATGGGCATCAGACCATCCCCGCTACGGCGTTGTCGATCCCAAAGTCGATTCGCTTGGTGTGGATCAACTCGAAGGGATCGGAAAACGATTGACACTTCGCGGCGAGGGCAACGAGGTGCTGGCTGATTACATCATCGGTGATCCGGTCGAAGGAGAGGTGAATCAGTATTACGTCCGCCACCCCGAAGAGGACGAAACCTATGTCGCGACGCTGGACATTGATCTGTCCACACGATTCCGCGAGTGGATCGACACTGATCTACTGGGAGTCAACAGTTCTGATATCGTTCAACTGAGCTTGAACGATTATCAATTCGACGAACTCAATGCGACGGTGACGCAGCGGGATGTTACCACGCTTCGTCGCGAAAGTTCAGGCGAACCATGGCAGATGGCCGAGATCGACGACGACGTTGCCGAGGTAGATCAAGATGCCGTGCGTGAAACGATCAACGCGATCGCCGGACTGAATATCGCCGGCGTGCGGCCAAAGCAGAAAGGGTTGACGCCGCAACTGCAGCTCGATCGCGAGGCGGTGGGATCGCAGCGCGACGTGGACCGGTTGCAATCCGACCTGCTTTCGCGAGGCTTTTTGTTGCAGTCGGCCAGCGACAGCGATCCAAACACCTTGAAGCTGATCGCTCGCGAGGGTGAGTTGTCCACGGCAACGAACGAAGGGCTGGTGTACAAACTGCACTTCGGTCGCGTCTTTACTGGCAGCGAAGAGGAATTGGAAATTGGCCTCACGAGTGCTTCAAGTGATGAAGACGACAAACAGACCGAGGCTTCCGAGAAAACCGACATCGCTTCCGACGAACAAGGCGAAGAGCCTCGTAATGGCGACGAGCAGCAGAAGGACAAGGAGAAGCCTGGGCGTTATGTCTTCGTCACCGTTGCATTTGACAAGCAGTATCTTGGGGATGAGCCGTCCAAACCAAGCGAACCCGAGAAGCCCGAAGCTTTAGAGCAGAAAGACTCGGCCGAATCGTCTGATGTGAACGAGTCCGAGGATGCTGAGTCTGAAGAAGGTGATCAAGATGCTGCGAAGCTTGAAGAGCTCCGCAAGGAATACGAGAACCAGATGGACGAGTATCAGTCGCAGCTGCAAGAGTTTGAGTCCTTTCAAGAGAAGGTGAAAGCGGGTAAAGAAAAGGCAAAGGAGCTTAACCACCGCTATGCTCAGTGGTACTACGTGATCCCAGGGGAACAGTACGATAAGCTTGCCCTGTCTCGCAGTGACTTTATCAAAGCCAAAGAGACATCCGAGGACGATGCGGCGACAAATGAAAACACAGGATCGCTGACCGAGCCGCCGAGCGATCGATCGGAAACCGAGGCCGCGACTGGCTCCGAAACGGAGTCCGATTCGGAAGTGGATTCGAAAGACGATGCTACGCCGGACGCTGAAACCGTAACGGAAACGGAATCCGCGACCGACGACACAGCCGACGGTTCGTCGGCCCGAGCGCCCAGCGAGTCGAGCGACGACGGTTCGACCGAAACTCCGTAGGGATCGACATCAAATCGTCATCCCGCATTCATTGTGGCTCAGTCGCAATGACGCTATGACGTCTGAGCCGTGACGTTAATGCGATGGCAACGTCATCGTGTGGTTTCCCCGATTGCAATAACCCTCTCCCGCCGCCATTGGATTCCGCGGCGGGAGAGGGCATTTTGTTAGGGCATCGTGCCTTTCCGGCAGGTGCAATTCTGCTTGCGGTGCCAAATCATGACGACCGGCTTCATTGCTTCGAAAGTGTAATCGGATAGCGGTACTCTGGAGGTACCGTTTTATTCGATCGTCAGGTCATGAGAAACACAGAACAGGCCTGAATTCCCGTTCCAAATGCGTCTGGCACGGCGGTTGCTATTTCGGATTTTTGCCGCTGGCGTTGTGCCAAATTGGCTGTGGCTCCGGAGCGGCAGGGCCACGAAAGTTATGCAATGTCCAAGCGAACAATGGAGGGCATTCCATGGCGACTGCTACGAAATCAGAAGTAAATCCCAGTCTTAACCTGAAGCTAAAACCTCTCGCCGACCGCGTTGTCTGCCAACGTGACGAAGCGGACGAGATGACATCCGGCGGCATCGTGCTGCCCGATTCAGCGAAAGAGAAAGTCAACCGAGCGAAAGTGATTGCGGTTGGCCCCGGCAAACTTGATGACAACGGCACCTGTCATCCTCTCTCGGTCAACCCAGGCGACCACGTTCTGCTGAACAAGTACGGTGGCGACGAATTTGAAGTTGGCGAGATCAAATACACCATCGTCAGAGAGAGTGACATTTTGGCTGTCATCGAAGAGTAGGCAAGGGAATCAACTCGGAATAGGAAAACAACTATGTCAAAAATGATTGCTTTTGAACAAGAAGCCCGTGAATCGATGCGTCGCGGTGTTCACAAATTGGCCAAGACCGTCCGTAGCACGCTCGGGCCGGGAGGGCACAACGTGATCATCCAAAAAAGTTACGGATCTCCCGTCGTCACCCGAGATGGCGTCACCGTGGCCAAAGAGATTGAACTCGAAGACCCCTATGAAAACATGGGGGCACGGATGGTCCGCGAAGTCGCTTCGAAGACCAACGATGTCGCCGGGGACGGAACGACGACGGCGACCGTGCTTGCCGAAGCGATTTTTAACGAAGGGTTGCGAGCCGTTGTAGCGGGGACCAATCCGATCGGTATGAAACGTGGCATCGAACAAGCGGTCGAAGACATCGTCGGCAAACTCAAATCGATGTCGACGCCGATCAAAGGCCGCAAAGAGATGGAGCAGGTGGCTCGGATCAGTGGTAACCAAGATCCCAATGTCGGCCAGATCGTTGCCGATGCGATGGACAAAGTCGGTAAGGACGGCGTCGTCACGATCGACGAAGGCAAGAGCCTCGAAACCGAAGTCAAATGGGTCGAAGGGATGCAGTTTGACAAAGGCTACCTGTCGCCCTACTTCGTCACCTCGCCTGACACGATGGAGTGTGTGCTCGAAGAACCCTATGTGCTGATCCATGAAAAGAAGATCAGCAACCTGCGTGACTTGCTGCCGCTGCTAGAAAGAGTTGCCAAAGCAGGCAAACCGCTGCTCATCATTGCCGAAGATGTCGACGGCGAAGCCTTAGCGACGCTGGTGGTTAACCGTTTGCGGGGAACCTTCGTTGCCGCCGCGGTGAAAGCACCTGGCTATGGTGACCGCCGTAAAGCAATGATGGAAGACATGGCCATTTTGACCGGTGGCAAAGCGTTCTTTGAAAGCTTGGGTGTGAAGCTCGAGAGCATCGAACTTGCCGACCTTGGGCGTGCCAAGAAAGTCATCATCGACAAGGAAAACACCACGATCATCGAGGGTGCCGGCAAGACCGAGGATATTCACGCTCGTATCAGGCAGATCGAGACGGAGTATGACAAATCGACCAGCGATTACGATCGCGAAAAGTTGCAAGAACGTAAAGCGAAACTGGTGGGCGGCGTGGCCAAGATCAGCGTCGGTGGCGCGACCGAAGCCGAAGTCAAAGAAAAGAAGATGCGTTACGAAGACGCGTTGTCAGCAACGCGTGCCGCAGTCGAAGAGGGTATCCTGCCCGGTGGCGGCGTGGCACTCGTGCGAGCGGCCAGTCAGTGTGACGCGTCAAAACTAGATGACGATGAACGTGCCGGATACAACATTGTGCTAAGAGCATGTCGAGCGCCGATGACTTGGATTGCCGAGAATGCGGGTCAAGACGGATCGTTGGTGTGCGAGAAAGTGGCTGCCGAGCAAGGCAACTACGGCTATAACGCGGCCACGAACACCTATGAAGATCTGGTGGAAAGCGGCGTCATCGACCCCACCAAAGTGGTCCGCACGGCACTCGAAAATGCGTCGAGTGTCTCGACGTTGCTGCTAACCAGTGATGCATTGATCGCAGACAAACCGAAGGCGGAAACAAAGTCAGCCAAGGGGCACGGCGGCGACTATGACATGTACTAGTCGCGGCTGAGAAGCTTTTGCTTCGCGTTTTGCTGCGTACGCCGTCGTTGCCATTTTGGCATCGGCGGCGTTTTTTTTGCCTGTTGGCTGGCACGGATGGCGACCCGATGCGGGGGGCGAAACAATGTCAGTTTCGAATTGCTTTCGCGAAACTGGCGAGATTTGAGTCTCAGCGTTCGCCGGTAAGCCAAGGTGACGTCAGCATCTGCACGCCCCATGCCGTCTCAGTTGACAGCCACCAAGTTGATTTCATGGCGGATTGCCACGACCGGATTGTTGGTTATGCGAGCCGTCCGGTCGGTCTAGATAGGGGGTGTCGATGCCGCGTTTCCAAAACGCGATAAAGCAATTCTATCACCCAAATCGAATTCTTCGGGTTGTGTCTATAGAGTTGGATATTGTCTCGGCCAATGGTTCTAGGGCCAGTATCGAGATACGTTTCTGAAACAGAACAACGCTGCAGAGGCCAACACTTTGAGGCACTTGTTCTTATAGCGATTCCGCCAAATTAGCGTATCGGAAATGGTGGGAATTCTTGGATGGGGGGGGGGGCGGTGTGCCCCTGGCGATTGTCGAGATCACGGTAGCGAAAATGCGTTGCAGCGCTGCACCAACGGACTAGCTGTATAGAGTTACAGATCGCTCTATAGTCTTTTCAATGAGCTTGAGTGTGTGGCAAATGGGACGGTTGACTTGCGTCCATCCCCCTCTTAGTATGGCCGCAAGGGTGATGTATGCAGCCTTAGGCTGGCTGCATCCTTACGTCCGTTTTGCTCGATGCATTTGTTTTGGTTTTATACTTTACCCGTAGGCTACTTCGCATGAGTCGTCCCCTGTTTCGTTTGCAACTTAAAAGCTCACTCCTTTGCTTGGTCATTGTGTTTATGTTTTTGTCGCACAGTGGATGCGGAGGAGATACAGCGACATCACCGAGTTCGGATGAGTTGTCGGAGTATGTTTCCGAAAACCCGCACGACTTCGATAGCGGTGCCACGCT